>NZ_DASVSF010000088.1 GCF_036388275.1 Longimicrobium sp. | reverse complement strand
CGCACCGTGCGCCTCGCAGGGCTTCAGAGCTCCGGTTGCCCGGCCACCCTGCCTGCTCGGCTACATGTGTCACAGGCATTTCACATGGTGAACTCCTTTCAGTTCACAAGAGAGATCAGGCTTCGCCTGACGCACCAGAGGACGCAGAGAAAAAGGAGAGGACGCAGAGGGCTGATCCAGCCTCTGCGTCCTCTCTGTCCTTCTCTGCGTCCTCTGCGTGAAATTGCTTCATGGAGGTCAGGACGTGCGCCCGCTGGATTCGGCCGCGCGGCGGATGGCACGCAGGGCTTCCATGCGGATCAACCCGCTGAACGGCTGGACGAAGCGCCAGTAGAACGAGAACGACCGCCGCGCGCGTTCATCGGTGCAGCGGACGCGCGTTTCCGTCGTCACCCGGCACCCGCCCGGCGTGGGCTGGACGGTGAAGTTCCACGCCGCCATCGCCATCCCGGGTCGGTCGAAGGCGCGGAACTCGTCCGGGGTCACGCGGACGATGCCCCCCGCCGGCGTCCAGAACCGCCCCACGAGGCCCAGGACGATCTCCCGCGGCGCATCCTCCTGCAGCAGCACGAACCCCGAATCCAGCAGCCTGTCCATCGTGGTCCCCAGCGCCCGCTCCCCGCGCTTCGGGCGGCGGGTGAGGAGCGCGGGGAGCGAGCGCAGGGCAAAGAGGCCCCGCACCAGCCACGACCGTCCCAGGTCCAGCTCGCGCACCGCGGCCCAGGCGCGCTCCGGCGGGGCGGCGACGTCGGTGGCGTGGAACTCGGAGAACTCCGCCTTCGGCATCCAGGCGTCGATCAGCCTCATTCCGCGGCTCCCGCGCGCCCGGGCTGGTAGGCCGCGCCGCCATCCTTCCACGCCCACCAGCGCAGCAGCTCGGGATCGTGCCGCTCGTGCGAGGCGAAGTAGACGGCGCAGCGAAAGGTGTAGAGCACGCAGGGGTCCTGGCTCGACTCCGTCAATCGGCAGAGGCGATCGAACAGATCCAAGGGATCCGCCCCGCGCAGGTCGGCAATGCGCCGCACGCCCAGGCTGCGCAGGTCGCCGGCGATGGAGGGGCCCACCCCGGGAATGCGCTGCAGCTCGTCCTTGTGCCGGCTCTTCATGGGCGTTGCAACCTTTTTGGGGGATGGCGCGTCTTATCCATCGTACGCGGGGCGGTTTGAAACCTGGCCGCCGACGGCTGCGTACGAAGGACCGTGCGGAACGGATTTCATGTTCTCCTAATCCACACCGCGCAACTTCCGGGGCAGTTTACCGGTACTTACACGCAGGACCGGGCTGGATGGCTTCGAGAATGCCGACGTGACCCCCACCTTCGCCCAGGCGTCCTCCGGGTGGGCACGGCTGAGAACCAGAAGGAACGGAACCCGAGTTCAGGCAGGACACGAGGGGTGTGCGAATTCAACGGAGCCCGCCGGTAGCATCGGCGGGCTCCGTCGCGTTCGGGGATCAGCCCTCGACGACGGCGCCGGGGCCGTGCTTCAGGTTGCGAAGCGCCAGCCACCCCAGCAGCCCCGCCACCACCGACGCGGCGAAGATGCCGATCTTGGCCTGCTCGTCGAGCTCGGGGTGCGCGGGAAACGCCAGCGCCGAGATGAACAGCGACATCGTAAAGCCGATGCCGCCCAGCATGGCGACCCCCCCGATGGCCCGCCAGCCGATGCCGTCGGGCAGCACCGCCATCCCCGTCTTTACCGCCAGCCAAGCGAAGAGCGTGATGCCGATGGGCTTGCCGATCACCAGGCCCAGGGTGACACCCAGCGTCACGGGATGCGTAAACGCCGAGGCCAGGTTGCCACCCAGGTGCACGCCCGCGTTCGACAGGGCGAACAGGGGGATGATCCCGAACGCCACCCAGTAGTGAAGCTCGTGCTCGATGCGCTGCAGCGGCGCCTGGGCGCCCTCGCACAGGTTCTCCATTTCCTGGATGGCCGCCTGCTGCCCCTTGTTGGTCAGCACGTTGGGGCCTTCCTCGCCCGCCACGTCGAAGTGGTCCAGCAGCCGGCGCCCGCCGTCCAGGAACTCGGTGGTGTCGATGCGGGTGCGCGCGGGAATGGTCATCGCCAGCAGCACGCCGGCCACGGTGGCGTGCACGCCGCTCAGCAGGAACGCCACCCACAGCGCCAGGCCCAGCCCCACGTACATCAGCGGGCTTCGCACGCCCAGGCGGTTGGCCAGCACCAGGGCGCCCAGGATCAACGCGCCCACGCCCAGCGCTCCCCAGGCGATGTCGGCGGTGTAGAACAACGCGATCACCAGCACCGCGCCCAGGTCGTCGACGATGGCCAGCGCGGCCAGGAACACCTTGAGTGCCAGCGGCGTGCGCGGCCCCAGCAGCGCCAGCACCCCCAGGGCGAAGGCGATGTCGGTGGCCATGGGAATGCCCCATCCCCGCTGCCCCTCGCCGCCGAAGTTGACGGCCGTGTAGATGAGCGCGGGGACCACCATACCGCCCAGCGCCGCGGCAATGGGCAACGCCGCCCGCCGTGCCGACGCCAGCTCACCCACCAGGAACTCGCGCTTGATCTCCAGCCCCACCAGGAAGAAGAACACGGCCATGAGGCCGTCGTTGATCCAGTGGTGAAGCGAGTAGGTCAGTGCCTGGTTTCCCCAGCGCACCGACAGCTCCGTTTCCCACAGGTGGTGGTAGCTTTCGGCCCAGGAGGAGTTGGCCCACACGATCGCGATCACCGCGCAGGCGATCAGCACGATGCCGCCCGCCGATTCCGTCGCCGCGAACCGCGAGAACGGCGACAGGATGCGCTGGAACCGCGTGGGCGGGGGTGGGGGAAGAACCTGGTAGTGCGCCATGCTTCGTGTCTTCTGGTCGACCACGGTCAACGGGCGACGCAACCTAACAGCGGCCCGCGAACAATCCAACGCTGCTGCTGGATTTGCGCGATGCGGAAGCGCGATTTGTCATCCCGATGGAGCGGCCACCTGCTACCCTGCCGCTACACCGAAGCTGGCAGCGACTGAGGGATCCGCCACAACTCCGGGTCGCGCCACGAAGTCCTCCCCCACACGAAAACAGGCCAGTCCGCGCAGGCGGACTTCGTGTATTTGTTGCAGCGAATTCATTCGCCCGGGCAGAGTCGCCGCCTGCGCCGGCCCTGCCGCGGCATGCACCGGCAGCGTGGACGTGATTGCCCAAACGAAGAAGAGCCGCAGCGGGGCCGCGGCTCTTTTTTCCACCAGGCTGGCCGTGCGGGTCAGCGGTCTTCGCGCGACGCGGTGGCGGCGCGGGCGGCGCTGCCGGCCAGCAGCGGATACGGATTCACGTTCTCGCTTTCCCACCAGCGCTCCATGCTGGTCAGCCGCCCCACGGAAAAGTGGAGGTGGTAGTTGCCGGGTCCCGCGTTCCCCGTATCGCCTACGTAGGCGATCACCTCGCCCCGGCGCACCCGCTGGCCCTCGCGGATGCCGGCCGCGTACCGCTCCAGGTGCGCGTAATAGAAGAGCGTCCGTCCGTCTTCGCCCACCTGGTAGATGGTGATGCCGCCCATGCCGCCGGTGCGCAGCCGGTGGATGACCCCGTCGGCCGCGGCCACCACGGGGCTGCCCTGCGGCGCCATGATGTCGATGGCGTTGTGGGTGCGCCCCCCGGAGCGGGCATCGTTGTACGAGTCGCGAAGCTGCTGGGGACCAATGCCGCGCACCGGGATGGCGAGCGACGCGCCCACCGCCGGGGCAGCGTCGTGGGCGCGTCCGCCCTCGTGCGCACCAAAATGCAGGGTGTCGCGCAGCGCGCGTGAGGACCCACGAGCCTGGCGTCCCGCGGCCTCTTCCGGCGCCGCGCCGATGGCGATGGTGCAGGCGGACAGCGAAAGCGCGGCGGCCAGTGCCAGCGTGCCCCGGAGGGCGTAGTGCATGCGGCGAGTGGTCATGTCGCGAGAGGGCCTGGGGGAACGGTCGGCGGCCGTTTCTCACGGAAACGGCGGCTGCGCGGGCTGGGGTCTGGGAAAGTACCGCGGACGGATTGCGGTTATATTGCGCCATGCCGCCATGACGCGCAAGACTTTCGTTTCATGCGGGCAGACGGAGAGGGCGCGCGGCC
>NZ_DASVSF010000087.1 GCF_036388275.1 Longimicrobium sp. | reverse complement strand
GCTTGGCTGGGGCGCTGCCGCCGTTTGAGCAAGGACTACGAGGGCCTGCCGGAGAGTAGCGAAGCATGGATCCATCTTGCGATGTCGGGTCTCATGCTCCGTCGGCTTCGGCCAAGTTGACATTTCTCAACACCCTCTGAGGCCCAGGCGAACGAGATCGGCCCGTAGCACATCCGTCGCGGGCCGAAGGATCTAGCCCGGGGCACGTACAAGCCTGGGCGCGGCAGCGGGAACCGGAGCCGAGGCCTCGTCCCTGCTGGGGCGAATGAATTCGCGGCAACGACGGCCCGAAGTCCGCCTTCGCGGACTGCACGCGCAGTGGAGTGCACCGAGGCGAGCTGGACCGCACGCGAATTCTCCCCTCTCCGCATGCGCAGCATGCGGAGAGGGGCCGGGGGAGGGGCCCCCGCGGAATGCGAGGCACCCCGTCGAACCCAATCGAAGTTCTCCCCTCTCCCGCTTGCGGGCCGCTTGCGGGAGAGGGGGCCGGGGGAGAGGGCAGCCGGGGCATGCGCCGGAGCGTTCGAAGCGCATCGACCTCCGCCAGGGATGCCAGCCCAAGCGCCTGCACTCGCGTGACGCACCGGGCTGGCTCCCTTCCCCCACGCCGTTTGTGGGGGAAGGGTTGGGGATGGGGGGCGCCTTCGGAATGCACCGAACCCAGCCTTGCCGGGTATGAAGTTCCCCCTCTCCCGGCGCAGTTTGCCGGGGGAGGGGAGACCGGGGGAAAGGAGGCACCGCCCCGGAGGTGCAGAAACTCCGTCCCGCGACTATCTTACAAGCTGGCCGAAAACGACGAGTCGGGAACCGCGTCCCCACTCCTCGTTCGGCCCGCGACCCGCACCTGACTACGCGTTCCATGCCGATGGCCTGATGCCGCCACGCCCAACCGCAGAAATCCCGCCGCTGCGGGAAGCCTTTCAGCAGTTCATGCGGCTGATCCGGCTGATCCGCCCGTACTGGGGCCCCCTCGTCAAGGGGATGGCCCTGGGGCTGGTGCTGGGGATGATCGGCATGATCACCCCGTACCTGTCCAAGCTGCTGATCGACGAGGTATACCCCACCCGCTCGATCACGCTGATGCACGTGCTGGTGGCCGGCCTGCTGGCCGTCGCCGTCGCCCAGGGGGTGATGGGCGCCATCCGCGGCTACTTCACCATGTTCACCACCGCGCACCTGACCAACGCCACCGGACTGCTCTTCTTCAACCACCTGCAGCACCTGCGCATCCGCTTCTTCGACGAGCACCGGGTGGGCGAGATCATGAGCCGGTTCGGCGACGTGCGCACCTCGCTGGGCACGGTGTCGCGCGTGTTCGAGACGCTGTTCGTCAACGGCGCGTACCTGATCCTGGTTCCGCCCTTCCTCTTTCTGATCCAGTGGAAGCTGGCGATCGTGTCGCTGATCACCATCCCCCTGACGATGCTGATCACCACGATGTCGGCGCGGCTGATGAGAAAGTACTGGAAGCAGAGCGCCGAGGCGTTCGCCGACCTGGGCGCCTTCCAGGTAGAGGTGCTCAGCCACATCCGCACGCTCAAGGCGATGGCCGGCGAGCACCAGGTGTACGCGCACGCCCAGAAGCAGATGAAAGGCGCGCTGAGCGTGCAGCTGAAGGGCGGGGGGTTCGGCCAGGTGTTCATGGCTACGAACACCATCGTGCGGGCGCTGGGAACGGCGGTCTACACGTGGTACGCGTGGCGCCTGATCCTGGCGCAGCAGATGACGCTGGGCGACTACATCGCGTTCACCGCCTACATCGGCTACCTGTACAACCCCATCAGCCAGATCTCCAACCTCTTCGCCGAGTTCCAGCAGTCGGCCGTGAGCCTGGGGCGCATGTTCGAGTACCTGGACGCCCCCACCGAGCAGGACCCCGCGCTCTCGTACCTTCCGCCCCAGCCGGTGAAGCACGTGCTGGAAGGCGACATCCGCCTGCGCGGCGTGACATTCGGCTACACCCGGGAAAAGGCCGTGCTGCGCGGCGTGAACATCCACTTTCCCGCGGGGGCGATCACGGCGGTCGTGGGCCACAGCGGGGTGGGCAAGTCGTCCATCCTGCGCCTGCTGACGCGGATGGAGGACCCCAACGAGGGGCAGGTGTTCTTCGACGGCATCCCCGCCACCAGCATCGCCATCTCCGACCTGCGGCGGCAGGTGTCCGTCGTCTGGCAGGAGTTCAGCCTGATGAAGGGCACCGTCTGGGAAAACCTGACGATGGGCTGCGAGAACCCCACCCGGGCCGACGTGGACGACGCGGTGAGGCTGTGCCGCCTGGAGCCGCTGATCCGCGACCTCCCCGAGGGATACGAGACGCAGGTGGGCGAGTGGGGATCCACCCTCTCCGGCGGCCAGCGGCAGCGGCTGTCGCTGGCCCGCGCGCTGATCCGCGACGCCCCCGTGCTGCTGCTGGACGAGGCTACCTCCAATGTGGACATGGCCACCGAGTCGCAGATCCTTCGCGACCTGTTCGGCCGGCTGCAGGGAAAGACGATCGTCTTCGTGACCCACCGCGTGGCCACCGCGGCCATGGCCGACCAGATCATCGTGCTGGAGGGCGGCAATGTGGCCGGCTCCGGCACCCACGCCGAGCTGCTGCAGAGCAGCGACGCCTACCGCCAGCTGCTGAACGCCGGCGATGTGCCCGATGACGGGCGGCGGCTTCGCGCCGTGGCTCCGGCCCCGCGCCGTGGCCCCGGCCACGCGGTGACGCCATGAATGCACCCAGGAACGCCGAGGGCCGCATGAATGCGCCCAAGAACGCCGAGGCCAGCGTGATTCCCCTGCGCCTTCCCGACCTGGGCGACGACGGGCAGCCGGGTGCAAGGTTCGTCAAGCGCGCGGTGACCTACACGCTGGCGTTCATCGGGCTGCTGCTGGTCACCGGCCTGCTGGTGTCGATGTTCGTGAGCATGGACATCACGGTGAAGACGTCGGGCGTGCTGGAGCCGGTGCAGCTGTGGCCGGTGCGCGCGCAGGCCGGCGGGGTGGTGCGCGAGGTGCTGGTGAAGTCCGGCGACACGGTGGCCGCGGGGCAGCCGGTGGTAAGGCTTGACGCGCTGGCACTGGAAACGCAGCTGGCCCAATTGCAGGCGCAGCTGCGGTCGGCGGAGATCGACCGGGCGCGCAGCGCGGCCGCCACGCCGCTGGAGCGCGCGCAGCAGTCCGAAAAGCTCGACCGCGCCCGCGCCCGGCTGTCTACCTCGCGCGCCACGCTGCTGCAGCGGATGGTGGAGCACGGGCTGGGCACCAACGTCGACTCCATGCTGGCGGCGCACCGGCCGGGGCAGCACGTGACGCTGGACCTGGCCGTGGGCGAGGTGCGCGGCGCCGAGGCCGAGATCCGGCTGACCGGCACCGAAACGGGGATGCTGGCGCTTCGCGGGTTCGACGAGCGCAAGACGGGAACGGAGATCGACCGGCTGCGCGCCCAGGCCGCCGAGGTCGAGCAGCGCATTGCCCGCAGCACGGTGCTCGCGCCCGCCGCGGGCGTGGTGCTCACCGACGACGTGGAGCGGCGGCTGCCGGGTGCGCTGGTGCAGGAGGGCGTCACGCTGCTCGAGGTGGGCGACCTGGCCGACTGGCGGGTGACCATGCTGGTGCCCGAGCGCGACGTCAACAAGATCGAGCTGGGCGACCGCGTGCGGCTGGAGGTGCAGGCCTTCCGCCAGTCGGACCGCCGGCAGCTGGAGGCCCGTGTCACCCACGTGGCGTCGGAGCCGGCAGGGTCCGGCGCCGCGCCCGGAGCGGGGGGCGCCCCCGCGGCCGCGCCGACGGGCGGCGGCGTGTACCGCGTGGTGGCCTCGCTGGACCGCGACCAGGTGGAGCCGGGCGAGCTGGAGCGCTTTCGGCGCGGCTACAGCGTCAGCGCCAACGTGGTCACCCGGTCCGGGCGCATCCTGGAGCTGGTGTGGAACTACGTGGGCGAAAAGCTGAACCGGAAGTGAACGGCGCGGAGCCGCTGCAGGGGCGTGCGGAGCCCCCCGCCTGGGTGCGCGAGGCGCTGGGCGGGGCCACGGGGCGGGGCATTCGCGTGGCGGTGATCGACAGCGGGTGGGACCGCACGATCGACGATCCGCGTGTGCTGCCGGGCATCTCGTTCGTGGACCCGGATGACGATTTCGCGCTCGGGCAGAACGGCGACGACCACGACGTCCTGGGCCACGGCACCGCGTGCGTGGACCTGGTGCTGCGGGTGGCGCCAGATGCGCGGGTGGTGCCCGTCCGCGTGTTCGGCAAGCAGCTCGAAACGTCGCCGGGCACCATCCACGCCGCGCTGCTGTGGGCCATCGAGGCGGGCGTGCAGGTGATCAACGTAAGCCTGGGCACGCGGCTGGAGTACGCGCGCGACGCGCTGTACGTGGCGTGCGAACGGGCGCGACGCGCGGGGATCATCGTCGTCACGGCGGGGCACAACGCCAACGACTGGAGCTATCCCGCGATCTTCGAGAACGTGATCGGCGTGTCGGCGGCGAAGTTCGCCTCGCCGTACGAGTTCCGCTACCGGGCGGAGCACGCCATGGAGTGCGTGGCGTGGGGCGTGGAGCAGGAGGTCAGGTGGCTCGGCGGCGGGCGGGTGGTGAAGCACGGCACCAGCTTCGCGGCGCCGAACGTGGCCGGCATCGTGGCGCTGATCCTGGAGGTGCACCCGGGCGCCACCATCGAGGAGGTCCGCGAGATGCTCTCCCGCCTCGCCCTGCCCGCGATCGAGCCGACGGAGTCGCCGATTGTCGCTGGCACAGGACGTTTCGGTGAGGGTAACGATGCAGGACTTCAGGAGGAGAGCGAGAATGCGGAATGAATTTACCGCCATCGTTGAACGTGACGGCGACTGGTTCGTAAGCTACTGCCCCGAGATTCCGGGTGCGAACGGTCAAGGCCGCTCCAAGGAAGAATCACTGGAAAGCCTGACGCAGGCGATCGAGCTGGTGTTGGAAGACCGGCGAGAAGACGCGCTTCGCGGAGTGCCCGCCGGTGCGCTGCGCGAAACGGTAACGGTCGGATGAAACGCGGCAGCATTGCTGCGCCACCTTCGGATGTACGGGTGCTTCCTCAAGCGCGAGGGCAGCGCCCACTCGTTGTGGTCCAATCCGGCGACCGGCGCGGTGGAAGCAGTTCCGCGCCACACTGAGGTTCCTGATCTCCTCGCTCGCAAGATCTGCCGCGCGCTCGGCGTTCCTGAGATCGGCAGGTGATGCATCGGTGAATCGTGCGGATGAGAAGTTGAAGCCCCGAGCGGGACGCGCCAGCGGCCCGAGTCGGGGCTTACCGCTTTTCGAGCGGCGGGTTCACCCGCTCACGTGGGGATGGGGCAGTCTCGATCCGCTGGTGCGCTTCGAATCGTGTGTGGCGGATCCCTCAGTCGCTGCAACCGAATGATGTGCGTGCAGGTTTTCCGTGGCCGCTTCCATCGGGATGACAACGGTTGGCTCCGGCAGGTGCGGTGAGTGTATCGTTGGACGGTCTTGCGCCGCGGGCGCGCGGGCCTGAGCTTGCTCGCGGCTTGATCCTCGCTGTTTGCCGGCGAGCCTGAACGCGGGTGCAACCGAACGCACTCACGCACTGACGCACTCACGCACTGACGCACTCACGCACTGACGCACTCACGCACTGACGCACTGACGCACTCACGCACTGACGCACTCACGCACTGACGCACTCACGCACTGACGCACTCACGCACTGACGCACTCACGCACTGACGCACTCACGCACTGACGCACTCACGCACTCACGCACTTTCGTTCCGATGGCAGAAGATACATTCGACCTCATCGTCCTCGGCGGCGGGCCGGGCGGGTACGTGGCCGCCATCCGCGCCGCACAGCTCGGGCTGAAGACGGCCTGCGTGGAAAAGGAAGACGCGCTCGGCGGCACCTGCGTGCGCGTGGGCTGCATCCCCAGCAAGGCGCTGCTCGACAGCACCGAGCTGTTCGACCAGATCCGCCACAAGTCGGAACTTCACGGCATCACCGTCGGCGAGCCGGCGATGGACGTCGGCAGGATGCTGGCGCGCAAGGACGCCGTGGTGAAGAGCAACACCGACGGCGTGGCCTTCCTCTTCAAGAAGAACAAGATCGAGTGGGTGCGCGGCTTCGGCCGGCTCACCTCGCCCGAAACCATCGAGGTGGCGGCGGAGGGCGGCGCCCGCACGCTGCGCGCAAAGACCATCATCCTCGCGCCCGGCTCGGTGCCCATCGAGCTTCCGTTCCTGAAGTTCGACCACGAGCGCATCATCGACAGCACCGGCGCGCTGGCCCTGCCCGAGATCCCCGGGCACCTGGTGGTCGTGGGCGGTGGCGTGATCGGTCTGGAGCTGGGCAGCGTGTGGCGGCGCCTGGGTGCCAAGGTCACGGTGCTGGAGATGGCGCCCACCATCTTTCCCGGGATGGATGCCGAGATCGTGCGCCAGTCCGACCGCATCTTCCGCAAGCAGGGCTTCGACATCCGCACCGGCACGCGCGTCACCGGCGCCGAGCGGAAGGGCGACAAGGTGTCCGTTTCCATCGACGGGCAGGAGCCCATCGAGGCGGATTACGTGCTGGTGGCGGTCGGGCGGCGGGCGTACACCGAGGGGATGGGCTTCGAGGAGGCCGGCGTGCGGCTGAACCGCGGCGTCATCGAGGTGGACGAGCGGTTCCACACCGGCGTCGGCAACGTGTACGCGATTGGTGACGCCATCGGGGGGCGGATGCTGGCGCACAAGGCCGAGGAAGAGGGCGTGGCCGCGGTGGAGTTCTCCGTCGGCAAGCACGGGCACGTGAACTACGATGCCGTGGCGAACGTCGTCTACACCTGGCCCGAGATCGCCTCGGTGGGGATGACGGAGGAAGAGGCGAAGGCCGCCGGGCGCGAATACCGCGTGGGCAAGTTCCCCTTCCAGGCGAACGGGCGCGCACGGGCGATGGCGGAAACGGACGGAATGGTGAAGGTGATCGCGGACGCGAAGACCGACCGGCTGCTGGGCCTGCACATCCTGGGGCCGCGCGCCTCGGACATGATCGCCGAGGCGGCGCTGGCGATGGAGTTCCACTCCAGCGCCGAGGACATCGCGATGACGGTGCACGCGCACCCCACGCTTCCCGAGGCCGTCAAGGAAGCCGCCCTCGCCTCGCTGGGTCGGGCCATACACATCTGATCGTATCGCCCGGCCGGAACAGGGAGCGCCGCATCCTCACGGGTGCGGCGAAGGCATCGGCCTTCACACCGCCCCAACACACGGGAACTCGCATTCCATGGAACTGAGACGCACCGCCTTGATCCTCGCGTTCATGGTCCCGCTCGCCGCGTGCGAAGGGCCGACGGGCCCTGCTGGACCTGCGGGGCCTCAAGGACCTGCTGGCCCCACTGGTCCCCAAGGACCTGCTGGTCCAGTGGGCCCGCAAGGACCCGCCGGGCAACCCGGTGCGCAAGGGCCCGCCGGACCGGCGGGCGCAACCAACCGACTGTTCTACCAAGCGATCATTCCAACCACCGAGACGCTTTTCACGAACTACCTCCCTGCGGCAGCGAGCGCGAACAACACGCTGCCTTCGGTTCAGTGCTACATCTCCGACGTGCCGGCCGGCCCTTATTTGCAGATCAGCGGCGACTCGTTCAACACGTGCGGGATCGTGAGAGACAATGTCGGAGTCCGAGCCGTGCTACAGGGGGATGCAGGTTTCTACGGAAGCTTCGTGATCACGTACTGAATCCCCGGCTGACGCCTGCTTGGGAGTGGTGATTCCACCGTTGCTGCATCACCCACCTCCTGGTGCCGCTACGCGGGTCCTAATCACGAACCCGGAGCGGCTTCCGAGGCCGCGTTCCCGGCCTGACGAGGTTCAGCCGTCCGAAAGCCCGTGGACTGGCGTTGCGCGCTCGCAGAGCCGAGCGAGATCGTCGCTGGAGAGGGTTTCCCAGTCGGCGGGGATGGGGGCCAGGCGGCGGCGCTCGTGCGGGGCCTGGAACACGAGCCACCCCGCCGCGAACGCCGCCGAGACGGCGACGCTGCGGCGATCAGCGGCTTTGCGGCGGTCCGGCCCTCGGGACAGGAACACCGGGTCGGGGCTGCGGCGGTCGCGTCCCCGGCGGCGTTCGCCGTCTTTTCGCGTTCCCGGGATCACGCTCCACACCTGCCAGTGCACGCCCCCCTGCTGGAACCCACGGAGCGCCATCGCGGATCAGTGCTGGACGGGCGCGGGACTGGCCCGGGAGCACAGGTCCGCCAGTTCATCTTCCGTCACCGCGTCCCAGTTGGGCGGAGGCGGAATCAGGCGGCGCTTTTCTTCGGCGCACTCGAAGCACACCCAGCCGCGCTCCAGCCCGGGCGCGGCGGTCCGGCGGCGCCGCTCGCGGTTCTGCCGGCGCTCCGGCGTGTAGCCGGGGGTCTGGCGCATCCGGCGTTCGCCGCTGGAACGCAGTTCCGTGAAGACGCGCCAGGGCGGAACGTCCCAGGCCTTCCAGGCCACCCCCCTCGCATCGATGAATTCGCGCAGTGCCATGATCTGACTCCGTAGCAGGTTCTCCGTGGCGCGGGAGCTGAGGCAAATACTGTACCTACATCGACTTAGAACGTGCTGCCACGCCTGACGGTTTCAGTCGTAAGCCCACGGTCCGGCCAACTCGACCTCGCATAGTTCGGACGGGAGATGCGGGTCGTCGCGGTCGATGACGACCAGCACGGTGCCCGGGCGCGAAGCCGGAGCGAGGCCCTCGACCTTGCCGTCGAATCGGCCGCCGGCCGCATCCTCGATCACCGTCCAGCGCGCACCCGACCCGTCGATGATGCCCAGCGCCGAGCCCGCCACGGGACCGTCGTCGTAGGTGTTGGGCGACGCCTCTGCCGTGGCGGCAAAGAGCAGCGCGTCGTCCACTACCGAAGCGTCCGTGAACGTGAGCCGCCACCCGTCGATGTCGCCCAGCTCGTAGCGGGTGATGCGCTCCGGCGGGGGCGGCGGCGCTTCCGCATTCAGCAGGTGCGCGCGGAGGCGATCCCAATCGACCTCGCAGGTGGCATCCACGGGGTCGCGGCCATCCATCGGCGCGCCGTTGCCGCGGTTGAACAGAAGCAGGCGGCCGTCGAGCCAGGTCGCGCCCTCCACGTTCATCTCGCTTCCCGAGAACTCGTGCGCCCCGCGCAGCAGCGCGTAGAACGCGGACGCGTCGCACACCTCCACCAATGACGCCTCGGGAATGCCGCGTACCAGTACGATCCGCTCGCGCTTGGGCGTGCTGCCGGACCCGAACGCGGCCAGCATCTCGCCGCCGGGCTCGGGAACGGCGACACACGCCTCCAGATCCAGCTTGAACTGCTTGTTTCCGCGATCCGTCCCGAACAGGCGCACGCGGCCCTCCCCCGCCGGCAGGGTGAGCGAGCGGACGTCACAGGATTCGGGATCGACGAGGGCGATGAAGTTGGCATCGTCCTGCACGACGGCGAGCACGCCGCCGATCCACGCGATGCCGGACCCGGCGCGCACGTGCGCTGGCCGGTCGAGCGCGGGATTGGCTCCGTCGGTGTAGAGGAGGGGGATGGAACGCACCACGCGGGCGCGGAGTGCGGGATCCTGGTAGCCGCGGATCGTCGTCATCCCTCCGCCATCACGCAAACCCAAAACCAAACAGCATCACGCAGAGGGCGCAGAGATAACGGAGAGGACGCAGAGGGGCTGTAGCTGCCCTCTGCGTCCTCTCTTTTCCCTCTGCGACCTCTGCGTGAAACTGCAGTTCAGATCTGTCCGAGCAGCGCCGCGATCTGGGTACGAACGGAGGCGGGTGACGTGCCCCCCTCGCTGGCGCGCGCCTCGATGGACGCCTTGGCGCTGAACAGCGAATCCAGGTCGGCGGACGCGAACTCGCGGCTCACCTCCACGAACACCTCACGAGGAAGCGCGCTCAACGGACACCCCAGCGCCTCGGCCGCACGCACCAGCCGGCCGACCGCAGAATGCGCCTCGCGAAAGGGCACGCCCTCGCGCACCAGGAAGTCGGCCAGGTCCGTCGCCAGCATGGCCGAGTCGACCGCGCCCGCGCACCGCGCTACGTCGATCGACAACGACCGGATGGTTCCCGCCACCGCCGGCAGCACGTCCGTCAGTGCGTCGAAGGCGGAAAAGAGCGCGGACTTGTCTTCCTGCAGGTCCTTGTTGTAGCCCGACGGCAGCCCCTTCAGCAGCGCGAGCATGCCGGTGAGGTCGCCGATCAGCCGCCCCGCCTTGCCGCGCGCCAGCTCCAGCGCGTCGGGATTGCGCTTCTGCGGCATCAGCGACGAGCCCGTGCTGAAGCGGTCGCTCAGCCGCACGAAGCCGAACTCCGACGACGCGAAGAGCACCAGGTCTTCCGCCAGGCGCGACAGGTGCACCCCCGCCATCGCCGCCACGAACAGCAGTTCCGCCACCCAGTCGCGGTCCGCGACCGCGTCCACCGAATTCGGCGACACGGCCCGGAAGCCCAGCGACTCCTTCAGCAGCACGCGATCCACGGGAAACGGGCACCCCGCGATGGCACCCGACCCCAGCGGCAGCACCGACACCCGATCGCCCGCGTCCGCCAGCCGCTCGCGGTCGCGCGCCAGCGGCCATGCGTGCGACAGCAGCCAGTGCGCCGCCGACACCGGCTGCGCGCGCTGCATGTGCGTGTACGAGGGCATCACCGTCGCCACGTGCTGCTCCGCCTGCTCCACCAGCGCCAGCTGCACGTCGCGCAGGGCGGCATCCAGAGTCTTGACCGCCTCCAGCGCCCACAGGCGGAAGTCGGTGGCCACCTGGTCGTTGCGCGAGCGCCCGGTGTGCAGCTTGCCGGCCGTGGGGCCGATCTCGTCACCCAGCAGCCGCTCGACGAGCGTGTGGACGTCCTCGTCCGCCGCGGCCGCCCAGTGAGCCTCGGACCACGACTCCAGGCGCGCCGCCACGGCGTCGAGCCCCGCGCGGAGGTCGGCGGCCTCGGCGGGGTCGATCACCCCCGCGGCGCCCAGCGCGGCCGCCCACGCGCGGCTACCGGCCACGTCGTGGCGCCACAGGCGGCGGTCCACCGGCAGCGAGCGGTTCAGCCGGTCCATCTCGGGTGCCGGGCCGGCCGAAAAGCGCCCGCCCCACATGCGGGCGCCGGGTACGGCCGGGGCGTTCTGCGCCGGCGCGGTGGGAGTGCAGGCCATGTTCAGTCCGCGGCGGCAAGGGTGGGCGCCAGCGTGGCTTCCTGCTCCTTGAGCGCGGCCACGCGGCTGGAAAGGCCGAACAGGCGGATGAACCCCGCCGCGTCGGACTGCTCGTACACGTCGTCCTCGCCGAACGTCACGAAGCGCTCATCGTACAGCGAGTTGGCGGACCAGCGGCCCGCGATGGCCACGTTGCCCCGGTACAGCTTCAGCCGCACCGATCCCGTCACGCGCCGCTGCGTGGTGTTCACCAGCGCGTCCATCGCCTCGCGCTCGGTGGTCCACCAGCGGCCCTCGTACACCAGGTCGGCGTAGCGGGGGGCGACCATGTCCTTGAGGCTCAGCGTGCGCCGGTCCAGCGTCAGCTGCTCCAGCTCGGAATGCGCGGCGTACAGCAGGGTGCCGCCGGGCGTCTCGTAGATGCCGCGCGACTTCATCCCCACCAGCCGGTCTTCCACCAGGTCGATGCGCCCGATGCCGTGCGCCCCGCCGATGGTGTTGAGCGCCGCGATCAGCTCCACGGGCCCCATCTCCTGCCCGTTGACGGACACCGGATAGCCCTCGTGGAAGCCGATGGTGACGTACTCCGGGCGCGCCGACGCCTCCTCGGGCGACTTCGTCAGCAGGAACAGGTCGCTCCCGGGCTCGTGCGCGGGGTCTTCCAGCGGGCCGCCCTCGTGGCTCACGTGCCACAGGTTGGCGTCGCGCGAGTAGATCTTCTCCCGCGTGGCAACGACCGGCACCTGGTGCTGCGCGGCGTAGGCCAGGGCGTCCTCGCGCGAGCGGATGTTCCACTCCCGCCACGGCGCGATCACCGGCAGGTCCGGCGCGAGCGCCGCGTACGTCAGCTCGAAGCGAACCTGGTCGTTGCCCTTGCCGGTGCAGCCGTGGGCCAGGTGCGTGGCCCCCACCTGCCGGGCGATCTCCACCTGGGCCTTGGCGATGATGGGGCGCGCCATCGAGGTCCCCAGCAGGTACTTGCGGCCGTAGACGGCACCGGCACGCAGCGTGGGCCACACGTACTCGGTGACGAACGCTTCGCGCAGGTCCTGGACGTAGCAGGCGGCGGCGCCGGAGGCGAGGGCCTTGGCCTCGAGCCCGCTGAGCTCTTCGCCCTGGCCCACGTCGGCGGCCACGCAGATCACTTCGGCGCCGTAGTTTTCACGGAGCCAGGGCACGATGATGGAGGTATCCAGTCCGCCCGAGTAGGCGAGGACGACGCGGGGGGTAGGCATATTGGTGCGCTCCCTGGCGATGGTGTTTGCGTGGTTCGCCGCGTTCCCACGGCGGTGGAGCAAAGTGCGTTAGTGCGTTAGTTCGTGAGTGCGTCAGTGTGCATTCCGCCGCTCGGTTGGCGCTGCGCGGGCTGCCGTTGCTCCCGCACTAACGCACTCACGCACTAACGCACTTCCCTGTAGACCGCGATCTCGTCGCAGGCGTGCAGCTTCGAGCAGTTCCGGCAGTCGGCCCACACCTTGGCCGGGAACATCTCCTTGTTCACCGTGCGAAAGCCCAGGCGGTGGAAGAAGCCGTCGCGCAGCGTCAGCGCGAAGATGGTGTTGATGCCCAGTGTCTCGGCGTCTTCCACCAGCCGCTCCACGATCCGCCCGCCCAGCCCCAGCCCCTGCGCCGCCGGGCTCACGGCCAGGGAGATGATTTCCGCCAGCTCGGGCGAAAAGATGCGCAGGCCACCGCACCCGAGGAGGCGCCCGTTCTCGTCCGTCGCCACCACGAACTCGCGAAACAGGCGAACCAGCTGCTCCGGCGTCTTGGGCAGCATCAGGTTCTGCGCGGCGAAGTGGTTGATCAGCGGCTCCACCGCCAGCATGTCGGCGATGCGCGCGGGGCGCACCGTCACCGGAGACCCGGTCGGCACCGGGGTCACGTCGATGCCCGCCGCCGCGGAGGAGGGCGCAATCTGGATCAGCATTCCATCGCTCCTTCCAGGATCGCGATGCCCTGGCGCAGTTCGTCGTCCCCAATCACCAGCGGCGGAAGCAGCCGCACCACGTCCGGGCCGGCGGTGCACAGCAGCAGCCCGGCCTCCAGCGCGCGGCCCACGATCCCGGCCGCGTCGTCCACCTCGATCCCCCACATCAGCCCCGCGCCGCGCACCTGGCGGATGCCGGGGCGGCGGAGGGCCAGCGCGCCCAGCAGGTCGGCCAGCAGCGCGCTCTTGCGGCGGACCTCGGCCATGAACGGCTCCGCGCCGATCTTGCGGCACGTGGCCAGCGCGGCCGACGCCACCAGCGTCCCCCCGCCGAAGGTGCTGCCGTGGTCGCCCGGCTTCAGCGCCGCCGCCACGCTTTCCGTCACCAGCACGGCGCCCATCGGCAGGCCGCCGGCGAGCGGCTTGGCCAGCGTCATCACGTCCGGCGTGATCCCCGCCGCCTCGTGCCCCCACAGCGTTCCCGTGCGGCCCAGCCCCGTCTGCACCTCGTCCAGCATCAGCAGGGCGCCGTGCTCGGTGCACAGGGCGCGGAGTGCCTGCAGGAACCCGGGCGCCACCATGCGCACGCCGCCCTCGGCCTGGATGGGCTCGATGATGACGGCCGCCACGCGCCCGGTCTGCAGCAGGCCCCTCACCCCGTCCACGTCGCCCACCTCGGCGAAGCGCACGCCCGGCATCAGCGGGCGGAAGGGCTCCTGATAGGCGGGGCGGTCGGTCAGGGCCAGCGCGCCCATCGTCCGGCCATGGAAGCCGCCACGGAAGGCGATGATCTCGGCCCGGTCGCCCGCCCAGCGGCGCGCGAACTTGATGGCGCCCTCGTTGGCCTCCGCGCCGCTGTTGCAGAAGAACACGCGGTCGGCGAACGAGTGCGCGGCCAGCCACGCGGCCAGCTCGCCCGCGGGCGCGGTGCGGAACAGGTTGGAGGTGTGGAGGATGCCGGCGTCCAGCGCGCCGCGGATGGCGGCCGCCACGTCGGGATCGCCGTAGCCCAGGGCGTTCACCGCGATGCCGCTGGTGAAGTCCAGGTACCGGCGCCCGTCGTCGCCCGTCAGCCAGCATCCCTCACCCGCCACGAAGGCCGGGCCGGCGGGCTTGTAGACGCCCAGCAGGGCGGATTGCGTGTCAGCAGCCAGCATCGGCCATCTCCCGTGCAGGTTCGATCCGCGTTCCCGCGGCGAGGTCCGTCAGCATCCCCACGTCCCCGATCCTCACCCCCGCCACCCCGGCGGCGGCCGCCGTGAAGGCCGCGCGCAGCTTGGGAAGCATTCCCCCCGACGCCTCGCCCGAGGCGGCCAGCACCTCGGCTTCCACTCCGCCCAGCGCCGCCAGCCACTCGCCCGCGCGGCGCACGCCGGGAACGTCGGAGACGAAGAGCAGCTCTTCCGCGCCCAGCGTGGCTGCGATGGCGGCGGCGGCATCGTCGGCATTCACGTTCAACCCGCCACCGTCCGTGCAGCGCGACACGGGCGAGATCACCAGCGTCAGCCCCTGCTCCATCCACGCGTGCAGCAGCTCCGTCCGCACGGACACCAGTTCCCCCGCCCGTCCCAGCGCGCCGCCACGGATCGTCCGGCCGACCAGCAGCCCGCCGTCTTCGCCCGACACGCCCACCGCGTCGACCCCAGCGTCCAGCAGCGCGGACACCCAGCGCTTGTTGACGACGCCGCTCAGCACCATCCGCACGGCGTCGAGGGCGATGGGCGTGGTCACACGAAGCCCGTCCACCCACTCCGGCTCTTCGCCCAGCGCGCGCTGCAGCTGGCTGACCTCCTTGCCGCCCCCGTGGACGAGGAGCGTGGGGACGGAGGACGCGGCGACGGATGCCGCCACCGACCGCATCCACCCGGCGTCCTCGGCCAGGTTGCCCCCCACCTTGACCACCCTCACGCCAGTGCCTCCGTCTCGGGCCATCCGAACATCAGGTTGAGGTTCTGCACCGCCTGCCCGGCCGCGCCCTTCACCAGGTTGTCGATGGCCGCCACCACGATCAGCATCGGCGCCGCCACGTCCTTTACGGCCGTCACCCCGATGGCGACGCGGTTGGACCCCACCGCATCGGCCAGCGACGGCATGCGCCCGCTCACCACCCGTACGAAGGGCTCCGATGCATAATCATCCATCCACATTCCGATCGGCTCACCGAGCAGCGGCTCCTTCAGCGGCACGTAGATCGTCTCGAGGATGCCGCGCCTCACCGGCAGCAGGTGCGGGGTGAACACCAGCTCCGGCGCCCGCCCCCCCGCCAGGCCGGCGGCCTGCGACCGCATCTCGGCCAGGTGCCGGTGCACGTTCCCAACGGCGTAGGCGCTGAACCCCTCGGCCACCTCGGCGAACAGCAGTTCCCGCTTGGGCGAGCGCCCCGCGCCCGTGACCCCCGATGCCGCGTTGACGATCACCGGCCCGGCCGCCAGGCCGCGCCGCAGCAGGGGCGCCAGCGCCAGGATCGCGGCCGTGGGATAGCATCCCGGGTTGGCGACCAGTTGCGCGCCCGCGATCCGCTCGCGGTGCAGCTCGGGAAGCCCGTACACCGCCTCGCGCGCCCAATCCGGCGTGTCGGCCCCCGGCACGCGCAGGTCCGCCGACAGGTCGATGGCCCTGACGCCCGCGGCGCGCGCCCGCTCCATCCAGCGCGCGCTCTCGCCGTGCGGCAGGCACGACACCACGCAGTCGCACGCGTCCAGCGCGGCGTCTTCCGCCCTCACCAGCGCCGGTCCTCGCGCGCCGGGAACCAGATCGTCCAGCGCCGTTCCCGCCTCGGACTCCGACGTCGCCCACGCGATCCGCGCGTGGGGATGGTGAGCGAGAAGCCTCACCAGCTCTCGCCCGGCGTATCCGCCTGCCCCCAGGATTCCGATTCGTGAGTTAGGATAATTATTCATGGGCTCGCAAACCTATACCAAATATCCCGGGGCGTCAACGGTTACGATCCGGGGCAGGATATCTCAACAGCTTTCACGCAGAGGACGCAGAGAAGACGGAGAGGACGCAGAGGGGCCCGTGGCTGCCCTCTGCGTCCTCTCTGTTCCCTCTGCGCCCTCTGCGCGAAACGATCTTTTCTTCCGTCGAGCCCTACCGCACGACCACGGTTCCCTTCATGGAGGGATGCGGGTCGCAGTGGTACGGAAACGTGCCCGCCGCGGCGAAGGTGCGCGTGTAGACGGCCGTGGGGCTCAGCTGCCCCGAGCTCCACACGCCACCGTCGGAGGTGGAGGTGTGGATCTCCTGGTCGCAGTTCACCCAGGTGACCGTGGTGCCCGGCGTGACGGTGATCTGGCTCTGCGCGAAGGCGAAGTTGCGGATCTGCACCACGTTGGCGGGGCTGCCCTCGCACAGGTTCTCGTCCACGGCCAGTCCCGCCACGCGTTCCGAGAAGCACCCGGCCAGCGCGCCCGCCGCCACGGTGAAGGCGAACGCCGCGCAGGTAAAGCTGTAGATGGCTCTTCCGATCATCGGACGATCACGACTCCCTTCATGAACGGGTGCGGAGTGCAGGTGAAGTCGTAGGTCCCGGCCTCGGTGAAGGTGTGGCTCCACTTGGCGCCCGGCTGGATCAGCCCCGAATCGAACGCGCCGCTGGTGGCGGTTACGGTGTGCGCCATCTGGTCGCCGTTGGTCCACTCCACCGTGCTCCCCGCGGCGATCTCGATGCGGGCGGGCGTGTAGGCGAAGTTCCTCATCCCCGCCCGTGTCACCGGCCCCGCGGGTGCCGCCGCGGGGGTGCCCGCTACCACCGGTGCGGACGGCGGCGGGGGCACGGGACCCGCCACCGCTCGCGGTCCGAACCAGCGCGCCAGCGTCAGCGGAACGGTGAACTCGAACCCGTAGCGCACGTCCGCGCCGCCGAACGACATCCCCTGCAGCGTGTAGGCGTTGGAGTTGGAGGCCTGCAGCGAAAGCGAGTGGGGCGTCTGCGGGATGGCCAGGTGCAGCCCCGCGCTCCACGCCACCTCCTCGCCGTCGCGCCGCTCCTGCAGCGTGGCGACGTCACCCGCCACCGCGAAGTAGCGGCTGATCTTCAGCGTTCCCCCACCCGCCACGGCGTACCGGCGCGCGCCCGCTTCCATGGGATCGGCGAGGACGCGCCCGGCCGCCACCAGCCGCAGTCCGCCGAAGCGCCGGGCGACGGAGACCTCTCCATCCACCCCGTTCGCCGCGTTGTTGAACGCCACCTGCCCGCCTACGTCGGCGGGGGCGCCGCGGTCCTGCGAGAACAGCTGGTGGCGGGCCCAGAGCTCCCACTCGTTGGGAAAGCCCGGCGCGAGCGCCGAGTTGGTGGCGTAGTGCAGCCCCACCGTCGTGCGGTACGGCAGCCCCGCGGCCACGGTGAAGGTGGGCACGTTCCCCACCTTTCGCGTCGGCGCCGGGCTGCTGCTGAAGCGGTGCAGAAAGTGGAAGTACAACGTGCCCGGGTTGCCCACCCAGGCGCCCGACAGGTTGGGCGGGCGGTCCAGCAGCGACTGGGCGCGCGCGCCGGCGGGAGCGGCCAGGGCGGCGAGCAGAACGAGAAGCGCGGCGCGGCGGATGGGGATCACCTTGCCTCCGGAGTTGTCCCGGCGGGCCGCGCGGGCCCGCCGGGTGGGGTGGATGCGGCTCACTGGACCGTGATGACGCCCTTCATGTTCATCCCCGCGTGGGGCATGCAGAAGTACTCGTACCGGCCGGCGGGCACCCCGGCGAAGGTGATCGTGTAGCTGTCGCCCGCGTTCATCATCAGCGCGCCCGAGAGCGGCTGGATCTGTCCCGCCATCGCGGCGCTCAGGCGCGCCTCGGCGGCGTCGGGCACCTTGGCGGGATCGAACGCCACGTTGTGCGGGCCGCCAGACACCGTGGTGAAGCGGATGCGATCCCCCGCGCGGATGGTCAGGTTGGCCGGCTCGAACCGCGCCGAGGTGCCGTCCAGGATCATCTTCACCTCGTGCGTGGCCGGCGGCGGCGCGGGGGTTTCCGCGCGGGCGGTCATCACGGCCGCGGGCGCCAGGGCGGCGGCGACGATCAGGGCCAGCAGGGTCTTCTTCATCTTGTTGCTCCCGTTCGAGTGGATTGCGGCGGCGCCGCCTGGTTAGCCTATGTCCGAGTCCGATGAGCCCTTCAGGGCCCGACGATCACCTGCCCCGTCATTCCCGAGTGCCGCGTGCACTGGTAGCTGTACGTGCCCGCGGTGCCGAACGTCCGCGCCACCGAGGCGCCAGCGTCCGTGTCGGGGATGTTTCCTCCCGCCGGCCCCGCGCCGCTGAAGGTGACGTTGTGGCGCGTGCTGCCGGTGAACTGCCAGGTCACGGTTCCCCCCGTGGCGAGGGTCACCGCGGCCGGGTTGAAGGTGTTGCCCGGCGTGGTCACCGTCGCGGTGGAGGGCGAGGTTCCCCCTCCAGTCCCGGTGCCGCCCACCGTAACGGTGACGCTCGCCTCTCGCATGACGCCGCCGTGGGTGATGCGGGTGGTGACGGAAACCGTCCCCGCCGCCACGCCGGTCACAAGACCCGAGGCGCTGACGGTGGCCCGGGCCGGGTCCGCGGACGACCAGGCAGCCGCGGGAACGCCGCCCATGGCCTGGCCCGCCTGGTCGAGCGGCGTGGCCGTCAGCTGCACCGTCGCTCCCACGGCCACGGAGGGGCTGGCCGGCGTGATGCGGACGGAGGTGAAGACGGGCGTCTGCGTGGCGCCGTCCACCGTCACCGTGCCGCCGTGCTTCCCCTTGTGCCGCTGGCAGGTGTAGGCGTAAACGCCCGCGGTGGCGAAGGTGCGGCTGACGGAAGTCCCGCGGTTCATCTTTCCGATGTTGCCGCCGGCGGGGGCGGTGCCGGACCACGTTACGTCGTGCTCCTCGTCCACCATCCGCCAGGTTACCGTGCCGCCGGGCTGGATGGTCACGGCGCCCGGCTGGAATGCGTCGTCGACACCCAGCACCTCGGCCGTGTTCAACGGAGGCGGCGGGGGCGGGGGAGGCGGCGGCGGCGGCGGCGGCGGCGGCGGCGCGAGCACGGCGACCGCGTAGTCCGCCGTCTTCGTGACGCCGCCGGCGGTGGCGCTGGCGGTGATGGTGGCCGCGCCGGCCTTCAGCCCTCTCACGACACCGTCGGCATCCACCGTCGCGATCGATGCGTCGCTGGACGACCACTGCGGCCGCACGTTCGGCACGGGCTGCCCGGTGGCGTCTTTTGCTTCCACCTGCATGATGAGCGTGTCACCGACGGGCATGGCCCCCTCTGGGTGCGACACGGCGAGGGACGCCAGCGCACCGGGCTGAGCGCCGCCCGTAAGCGGGGCCGCGCCGCCGCCGCCGCACGAGGCAAGGGCCATCAAGCAGATGATGGTGAGAATGGTCCTGCGCATCGGGCTCCCTCCCTGGTGCGATGACGCCGTCGCGCCGCGGATCACGGCAAAACGTCCCGGCGCCTCGCATCCAGGGAAAAGCAACACGGGGACCCGGAAGGAACATCCGGCGTCCAGGACCGCTTAGTTCTTGTGGGAGAGATGGTTACGACGAGCGGCGGGGTCGCGGCGGCGCGTGGCTCGCTGCGGGGGAGTGTATCGTAGCGAGACAGCGTGTCCCCCGCGCCGACAGAACTACAGTTTCACGCAGAGGACGCAGAGAAGACGGAGAGGACGCAGAGGGGCCGTGGCTGCCCTCTGCGTCCTCTCTTTTCCCTCTGCGACTCTGCGTGAAACGTTCTTTTCAGTGCTGGACGTCGATCACGAGCCTGCTGGGGTTCGCGAGCTCGAGCACGCGGTAGCGATTAGGGGATGCGACGCCGAGGACGATCTGCACCTCGGCCTCGAAGTCGCACGTGAACTCGTATTCGCGCAGCACGGGAAGCGACAGCGCCCGCTCACGCTGCCCGATGGTGGCGCGGCCCTGGTCGTCGTGGGCGCGCGCGGCGTGAAGGGTGATGGAGAGCCACCCGTCGCCGGCGATCTTCGTGGCCTCGCCCGAGCCGCACTGGTGCACCGGCCGGTCGACGTACTCGATGCGGTACCCCGGAATGGCATCCGCCCCCAGCGCCACGACGAAGCGGTCGAAGCCCGCGTTCGGCGCCGTGCGCACCTCGCGCAGCGTCGCCACCCCGCCGGGCCGGCGGCGGACCTGCGTGCGTCCCGACGTCCAGTCCGCCTGCGGCGCGGGCGCGGGGGCCGGTGACGGCGCCGCGGCGGAATCGGCGCCGGGAGCCGGAGTCGCGGCGGCGCTGTCCGCCGGCTGCGCGGCGGGGGTGGAGTCCGCCAGCACGAAGGCCGGCAGGCGCGCGGGTGCGCGCGGCGCAGAATCCGCCACCGCCGAGTCGTCCCGCGCCTCCGTGGCGCGACGCCGCTCAGTGGCCTCGCGCAGCTCGTTGCCCTGCTCGCCGCACCCCGCCAGCACGGCGGCGATCATCATCGTCCCGAATGCCCGTCCCGTCATCCGCCCACCTTTTCGCGAACACGGGAAGCGATGCGCTCGCCTCCCGTGTAGATGTTGAATCCCGGCTCGCGGACGAACCCCGCGAGCGTCATCCCCGCCTGCTCCGCCAGCTCCACCGCCAGGCTGCTGGGCGCCGAAACGCCCGCCAGCACCGCCGCGCCCGCCCGGGCGGCCTTCTGCACCAGCTCGAAGCTCAACCGCCCGCTCACCAGCACCACGTGTTCCGCCAGCGGCAGCTCGCCCGCAAGCAGCGCGGCGCCCACCAGCTTGTCCATCGCGTTATGGCGGCCCACGTCTTCCCTCACCCGCACCAGCTCGCCATCGGGCGTGAACTGCGCCGCCGCGTGTAGCCCGCCCGTCCGCTCGAAGACGGCCTGCGCCTGCCGCAGCCGCAGGGGGAGGGAGATCAGCGTCTCGGCATCTACCGTGACCCCACCCGCCACCCGCACGCACGCCGGGCCCATCACCGCCTCGATGGATGCCTTGCCGCACACCCCGCAGCTGGACGTCGTGTAGAAGTTGCGCGCCAGGCTCGCCGCGTCGAACGGCACGCCCGGCGCCAGCACCACGTTCACCACGTTGTACAGCTGCTCGGCCTCGGTGCAGTAGCGGATGGCACGCACCGCGTTCGGCCCGTCGATCAGCCCTTCGCCGTACAGGAAGCCAGCCGCCAGCTCGAAGTCGGCCCCCGGCGTCCGCATGGTCACCGCCACGCGGTGCGCCACGCCGTCGCCGCCGAGAACGCGGATCTCCAGCGGCTCCTCCGTCGCCAGCGCATCGTCGCGCGTGCGGCGCAGCGCGCCCTCGGGCGAGACGGCGACGCGCTCGATGCGTCGGCGGACCGTGCTGCCCCGGCGCGTGGCCCTCACCGGCGTGGGATCGTTCTGCATCAGGGCCGGACCGCGGAAGAGTGGCGCAAACGCTTGCCCCGAAAGGTGCTTGGGGTGTGTGCATGCCGCAAGGGCGATGCGGCGCCGTCGACGGGCCGGGGTTGCGGCGGGCGCCGTCGCGGGTGAGCTTTTGCGCGCCACGACGCACGTCGGACGAGCTCCATCCCACACCCGTCAGCATCCGAATGCCGCCAGCCCAGCCCGAGAAGCTTCCCTGGGGCGCACCGCCGCTTCCCACGCAGATCCATCCCGACACCCCGTGGACGTGGCCCAACCTGATCACGGCCGTGCGGCTGGTGGCGGGGATGGTGCTGTTCACCCTGGCGGCGCTGTACGGCGACGAGCGGCTGAACCTGTGGGGGCTGGGCGTCTACTGGTCGCTCGACATCCTGGACGGCGCCGTGGCCCGCTGGCTGAACCAGGAGACGCTGTTCGGCGGGCAGTTCGACATTTTGGCCGACCGCCTGCTCGTAGCCTTCTTCTACCTCAACGAGCTGTACCTGTACCCGGCGCTGGCCGTTCCCGTGGTGCTGTTCCTCATCCAGTTCATGGGCGTGGACCACTACCTGAGCAACCAGTACCTGCGCTACCCGCGCATGATCTCGCCCAACTACTACTACCTGGTCAACAAGCGGGTGTGGGAGCTCAACTGGTCGCCGCTGGGCAAGGTGTTCAACACCGGCCTGGTGACGGCGCTGCTGGTGCTCACCCGCTCGCCCGTGCTGGTGACCGCCGTCGTCGTGGGCATCCTGGTGGTCAAGTTCTACTCGGTGGCGCTGGTCTTCCGCACGCCCGCCCCGGCCGCCTGACGCCGCGTCATCCCGCGCCGAGGAGGCGCGACACGGTGTAGATCAGCAGCCCCACCAGCCCGCCCACCAGCGTGCCGTTGATGCGGATGTACTGCAGGTCGCGGCCGATCTGCAGCTCGATCTTGCGGGTGGTGTCTTCCGGGTCCCACGCCTGCACCGTGGTTTCGATCAGGTCGGCCACCTCGTGCCGGTACTGCTCGATTACGTACAGCACCGCCTGCTCCACCCACCCGTTGGCCTTGGCCAGCAGCTCCTCGTCTTCCAGCAGCGATCCGCCAAAGCGGGTGACGGCGCTCCCCACGCGGCGCCGGAACTCGCTCTCCGGGTCGGCGCTGTGGCGCAGGACGGATGCCTTGATGTCTGCCCACAGGCCCGCCGAATAGGCGCGCACGGCGGGGTGGCCCAGCACCTCTTCCTTCAGCGCCTCGCCCCGCGCGATCATCTCGGGCGAGCTCTTCAGCCGCTCCACGAACTCGGCGACGGCCTCGTTGAACCGCCCCCGCAGCGGGTGGGCGGGGTCGTGCGCCACCTCCACCAGGGTCCGTTCGATCCCACGCGCGATCCGCTTGTAGATCTCCTCGTTCACGGCCGTGGGCATCCACCACGGCGTTTCCTGGGTGATCTTGGCGCGAAGGACCTCGCGGTTTTCCTCGAACAGCCGGTCGAACAGGCGGATGGCGGAATCCAGCAGCTCCTGGTGGCGGTTTTCGGCCGTCACCAGCGTCAGCACGCTTCCCATCAGGGGCGCCACCTGCGTGGTTCGCACGCGGCCCATCACGCTCTGCTCGATGATCTCCTGCACCTCTTCGTCGCGCAGCACCTGGATCAAGCCGGTGACCGCGGCGGCGGCGTGCTTGCCCACCGTGTCGCCGTGGTCGGGGTTGGCCAGCCACTGCGCCAGCTTCAGCGCCACGTTGGCCTCGCGCAGCTTGGCGGAGATCACGGGCGGCGACAGGAAGTTGTTCTGGACGAAGTTGCCCAGGCTCTTGCCGATGCGGTCCTTGCGGTTGGGGATGATGGCGGTGTGCGGGATCTTTACGCCCAGGGGATAGCGGAACAGCGCCGTCACCGCGAACCAGTCGGCGACGGCGCCCACCATGGCGGCTTCGGCGGTGGCGCGGATGAAGCCGAGCCATGGGTAGCGTGCCTCGAAGATGCGCGCGACGATGAAGATGAGGGTCGCCACCCCCAGCAGGCCGGTGGCGACGCGCTTCATCTTTTCCAGCCGCACGCGCTTTTCTTCCTCGTCCCGCAGCGGGGGCAGGGTCAGCCGGCCGATTTCCATCCCGATCCGATTGGTTCTCGTTCGTGGCTCGTCGTGCATCCGATCCGCGTACGTGGAGGATGCGTGCCAGCACTACGCGCGGGGGATGCGGGGGGATTCTGGAACGCGGGGCGGGACCGAGGCCGGGGGCGGATGAATCCGGCAGCAACAACATTCACAACCCAGCTTTCCGGCACACACCGTGTCATCCTGAGGCCCAGGCGCACAGCACTTGCCCTCACACGATACGTCGCGGGCCGAAGGATCTTGCCGCGGACGCGTACGAGCCAGGGCGCGGCAGCGGTCACCGGTCCAGAGGCCGCAGCCTGCACGGGCGAATGAATTCGCTGCAACGACCACACGAAGTCCACCTTCGTGGACTGGCTTGTTGCCGTGCTTCCGCGGACCTGTGGCGCGCCCGCGGGGTGCCAGGCAGCGAATCAGGATGTCTTGGCAATTCGCCCGGATGCCTCGTCCCACCGCCACTCGACGGCGCGGCCCTGGAGGTGCACGCCGCCCAGCCACCGCTCGATGCCGATCGCGGCGACGCGGTTCGCACGGCCGGCCAGGACGTCGCGGCCGAGGTCCGTCAGGGCGACGGTACGTTGGCGGAACTCGTCGGCCTCACCCAAGGTGACCAGCGGGCCCAGGTCTTCGAGGTAGGAAAAGAAGGTGGAGTCGCCCAGCCAGATGGGCTCTTCGACATCATGGTGCGACGCCACGTACAGCTCCCCGACCGTGCGCGGACCCTCCGCGAGCCCCTCCAGCGCCTGCCGCTCGCTGCGCGACAGGCCGTCTCGCGTGGACGGAAACTGCTGGAGGTGGCGGCGCAGGGCGGACGCCAGGTGCGGAAGCGCCGCCAGCTCCGCTCCCGGGATCGCCTCCATGCCCCGCGGGTCCGGCGCGCGGAACGCCTCCCACGCGGCGCGCGCGGCGGAGAGGTGCGCGCGCGTGACGGGCATGCGCAGCGCGAAGAGCGCGCGTAGCTGGTCGGGCGTGGCGGGGCCCAGGTACTGCGCGGGGTTGATCAGCGTCAGCCCCGGCCGCGGATGCGCGGCGAACCAGTCCAGCACCTGGATCAACTGGAGCTGGTCGTACAGGTCGTGCTCGAACCAGAGAACGACCTCGTCCTCGTCCACCGACGAGGCCAGCGCGGCATCCCGCTCCTCGAACCCGCGGCGCGCTTCGTCCACGTCGCCCCAGCCCCGCGACGCGATGAACCCGGCGCGGACCAGGCTCAGTTCGCGGAGCGGAAGGCCGGCGGGCACCGGCCCCTCGTGCAGCACGTCGCGCCAGGGAAGAATCTGGCCGGGAATGCCCGACGCGCGGATGGCGTCTGCCGCGGCATCGCCGTTGGTGACGTGGAGCATTCGCGCGCCGGTGCTACGAAGTAGCCAAAGTGGTCAACGGCGTCGCCCGTACCCGCCCCGGCGCCTGTGCAGGGCGTGGAGCAGAAAGAGCAGCACCACCGCGCCGACGAACGCGGTGAAGATGGTTCCCGCCAGGCCGCTGAACGGCGTGGTCACGCCGAGCTGGCGGAAGAGCCATCCGCCGACGAACGCGCCCACGATTCCCACGATGATGTCGCCCAGCAGCCCCACGCCCCCTACGACCAGCCCGGCGAGCACGCCCGCGACCAGTCCCACGATAATCCACGTCAGCAGATCCATCGTTCATCTCCCGTTGTTGTGTGTCCGTACCATCAGGGCAATCCACGTACCCGGCTACTTTTTCCTGTCGCGTGCCAGGCTCCCGGACACGGTGCGCCACGGCTCCGGCGCGCTTCGGCGAGTGTGTGGCGGATCCCTCAGTCGCTGCGATCTAACGGTGTGAGGGCAGGATTGCCGGGGCCGCTTCCATCCGGATGACGTCGTCGCTCGTCCACGCGCGGTGCGTCCGGCAGGTGCGGCGTGCGTGCAGCGTCCCACGTGCGACCATCGTTACCGTCGCGACCGCCCTTACCCCGTCTCCACCCCAAGATTGCGCCTCAGCAGCGCGGCCGGGTCCGGGTCGCGGCCCATGAACCGGCGGAACAGCTCCGCCGGGTCCGCGGCGTCGCCCTGGCTGAGCACGTGCTCCACGAAGTCCCGCCCCACCTCGCGGCTGAACAGCCCCTCGCGCTCGAACCGGCTGAACGCGTCCGCATCCAGCACCTCCGACCACAGGTAGCTGTAGTACCCGGCCCCGTATCCGCCCGAAAAGATGTGCGCGAAGCTGGTGATGAAGTGGTCGTGCGCGTACTCGGGGCGCGTGTGGAACCCCTCCATCACCCGCTGCGCACGTTCCACCGGGTCTTCGCTCGAGGCCGGGTCGAAGTGCACGTGGAGCGCCAGGTCCATCGTCCCGAAGCTCAGCTGCCGCATCTGCAGGTGCGCGCCCATGTGCACCCGCGCCGCCTTCATCTTCTGGAAGAGCGCCTCGGGGATGGGCTCGCCCGTGTCCCAGTGCCGCGCGAACAGGTCCAGCGCGGGGCGCTCCCACGTCCAGTTTTCCATGATCTGCGACGGAAGCTCCACCCAGTCCGTGGCCACGCGCGTTCCCCCCAGCGCGGGCACCTCCACGCGCGAAAGCACGTGGTGAAGCAGGTGCCCGAACTCGTGAAAGACGGTCTGCACCTCGCGATGGGTCAGCAGGGCGGGGCGGCCGCCCTCCGGGGGGGAGACGTTGGCCGCCACCACGGCCAGGTGCGGCTCCCACCCCGCCGGCCGCGGCCCGCCCACCACCAGCCCGGCCATCCATGCGCCGCCGCGCTTTTCCTCGCGCGGGTACCAGTCGGCGTAGAACCCGCCCAGCAGGCTGCCCGCCTCGTCGAACACGTCGTAGAAGCCCACCGTGGCGTGCCACACCTCGCTGACGTGCCGCGGCTGCACGCGCACGCCGAACAGCCGCCGGGCGATCTCGAACAATCCTTCCAGCACGCGGTCCAGCGGGAAGTACGGCCGCAGCTCCTCGGCATCCAGGTCGTACCGGGCGCGGCGCATCTGCTCGATGGCGTACGACATGTCCCACGGCGCCATCTCGTCCAGCCCCAGCTCGGCGCGCGCGAACGCTTCCAGCTCGGCAATCTGCCGCTGCCACACGGGCCGGGTGCGGGCCACCAGGTCCGCCTCGAACTCCACCGCGCGCGCGCCGCTGCCGGCCATGCTGTCTTCCAGCGTGTAGTCGGCCCAGTCTGCAAAGCCCAGGATCCCGGCCAGCTCGCGGCGCACCGCCAGAATGCGCCGCAGCACGGGGCGGTTGTCGTGCGGGCCGTCGGCCGCGCGGCTCATGTACGCGTCGTACATCCGCTGGCGCAGGTCGCGGCGGGCGGCGTACTGCATGAACGCCTGGTAGGAAGGCAGCTGCAGGGTGAAGCGCCACCCATCCACCCCCTTGGCCGCGGCCGAGGCGCGCGCCTGCGCCCGCGCCGAATCCGGAAGGCCTTCCAGCTCCGCCTCGTCCGTCAGCACCAGCTCCCACGCGTTGGTGCTGTCGAGGACGTGGTTGGCGTACGTCTGCGCAAGCTGCGACAGCTCCACCCGCAGCGCCTCCACGCGCTCTTTCTGCTCAGGCGGCAGGTCGGCGCCCGCGCGGCGGAACTCGAGCACCACCTTTTCCAGGTGCCGCGCCCTCACCCCCTGCAGCGCGCGGGCATCGTCGGTGTCGGCGTAGGCCTTTACCGCGGCCCACAGCGCCGGGTTCAGCGCCAGGCGGGCGTTGAACGCCGCAATCTCGGGGAGCACCGTCTCCCACGCCTCGCGCAGGTCGGGCGTGTCCATCACCGACGACAGGTGCCCCACCGGCCGGGTGACCCGCCCCATCCGTTCCGTGACCTCTTCCAGCGCCCCTACGGTGTTGTCGTACGTGCGCGGCCCATCCAGCTGGATGATGGCGTTCAGCTCGTCGGCGGCCTGCGCCAGCACGGCGCGCACGGCGGGCACCACGTGCGCGGCCCGGATGCGGTCGAACGGAATGGCGTCACGGTACGTGAGCAGCGGGTTGTCGTGGAGCACGGCGCGGGGCTCGGCGGCGGTGGTCATCAACGCGGATGCGATCGGGTTCATGGATCAGGATCTCTGGCGCGCACATGGCACGCGCCGGGCCATTCCCACGGAAGCGTCCGCGTACCACTCCGCGGGCGCCGGGTTCCCGGACCACGATGCGCGCAGTTCCGTCGGCGTGGGAAAGGGCGTATCCACGATGGCGCCCCTGGATGGCGCGGGACAGGCACTCCGCGGGTGCAGTAGCGCGTAAGCTACTGTCGTATATAGATTTGGATGCACGACACGGATCGCTCGATCCCTCCTTCCCCCTCCTCCACGGCTCGAAATCCCATGCACACGCGTATCGCACGTTCCGGCCTGGTCCTGGCCGCCTGCGCACTCACCGGCTGCGCCCAGGATCCCACGCAGGCGCAGCCCGCCGGCCCCGCATCGTCCGTTGCCGCGGCGGCCGGCGCGCCGCTGCACACGGGGCCGGAGAACGATTACCAGCCCAGCCTGTTCCGCGTGAACGACGGCCGCTTGATGACGGTGTTCGAGCGCCTGGCGCCGCGCACCAACTCGGGCGACCTGTACGTGTCGACCTCGTCCGACAACGGCGTGTCGTGGTCCGCGCCGGCGCTGATCGTGGGCACCCGGGCGAGCGAGCGCCACCCGTCGGTGGTGCAGCTGCCCTCGGGAGCGTTCGCGCTCTTCTACCTGGTGGTCGACTCCAAGGGCGCCTACAGCATCCATCGCGCGACGTCGGCGGACGGCAGGACGTGGACGCCGCGCGGGGCGGTGAGCCTGGGATGGGGCACGGCGGGCGACATGAACCCCTCCGTCATCGTGGGAGCGGACGGGTCGCTGACGATGACGTACCAGCGCCACAACGGAACCACGTACGTGGGATACCTGGCGCGCAGCCTGGACGGGGGCGCCACCTGGGATGCGCGCCGCACGACGGTGACCGGCGGCGGCCAGGGGATGCTGCCGCGAATCGCCCGGCGCGCGTCCGACGGGCTGTACATGGCGACGTACCAGGCTGCGGGCGCGGACGGCAAGCTCGCCATCTTCGCGAAGACCTCCGCCGACCCGTACGCCTGGCCCGCCCAGGCGGCCGTGATCTCCACGGTGGCGGACTCGCACGATTCGCAGCCCATCGTGCTGGAAGACGGGCGCTTCCTGCTGATGTACATCGGGCTGGGCAGCGATGCCGGCTACAACCTGTACTACCGCACCACCGATGGCGCCGCTTGGGCGCCTCCGGTGAAGCTGACCACGGACCTGGACCTGCACGACGTGGAGCCGCACCCGGTGCTGCACGGCACGCCCGGGCGCGTGGTCCTGGCCTGGGGGCGCCAGCGCGCCCCCTCGTCGGACTTCTACATCTGGGTGAATCCCGCGCTCGACATCGAGTAGCGTTCGAACGACGGGAACAAGAAGAAGCGGAGGGAGCCACGGCTTCCTCCGCTTCCTTCTGGCGCCATCCGCAGTTTCGGCTTATATTCGCTGCACTCCCAACAACCGCTGGAAATCGCCTCGGGCTCCGGCCCCAGCCGCGATCGTCTCTCCCCGGCCCGCCATCCCATCCCGGCTGGCGCGCGCTCCGTCACGTTCGTGGCGCGGCGCTCGCCCTCATCGCATGCACCTGCAGGAGAATCCATGTCCATCAACGATCTTTTTGCGTCATCGCTGTACACACATTTCGTTTCGCACTACGCCAATCCCGCGGGTGCCGACCTGCTCGCGCGGACGGAGCCGTTCTTCGAGTGGCAGGACGCGCGGCGGGCGCAGGGCTTGTGGCCGTACTCACGCTCGCTGGACGGCGCGCCCGAGGCTGCGTGCGCCGTGCGCAGCGAGACGGGAACCGGCGCCGTGGGGCTGAACTTCCTTTCGCAGGACTACCTGGGGCTTTCCACGCACCCGGAGGTGGTGCGGGCCGCGGAGCGCGCGCTGCGCGACCACGGGATGCACAGCGCCGGGTCGGGGATGCTGGGCGGCAACACCGCGCCCGGGCTCGCGCTGGAGTCCGCGCTGGCCGAGGCGCTGCAGGTGCCGCACGTGGCCCTGTTCTCCACCGGCTGGGGCGCGGGGTTCGGCACCATCACCGCGCTGGTGCGGCCGGACGACCACGTGCTGCTCGACACCCTGTCGCACGCCTGCCTGCAGGCGGGGGCCGCGGCGGCCACGCGCAACGTGGTGCGCTTCCGGCACCTGGACAACGAGGCGGTGCGCCGCCACCTGAAGAAGATCCGCACGCGCGACGCCCACAACGCCGTGCTGGTGGTGACCGAAGGCCTGTTCTCGATGGATTCCGACATCCCCGCCATCGAGGAGCTGCAGTCCATCTGCCACGAATGGGGGGCCACGCTGCTGGTGGACATGGCCCACGACTTCGGGCAGATGGGCCCGCGCGGCAGCGGCAGCGTGGGCGCGCAGGGAATGCTGGGGAAGGTGGACCTGGTGATGGGGGCCTTCAGCAAGACGTTCGGCTCCAACGGCGGCTTCGTGGCGACGCGCTCGCCCGCCGTGCGCCAGTTCATCCGCGTGTTCGGCGGCCCGCACATCTTTTCCAACGCCATCTCGCAGCTGCAGGCCAGCGTCGTGGCGGAGGCGCTCAGGATCGTGCGCTCGGACGAGGGCGACGTGCTGCGCGGACGCCTGGGCGCGGCGGTCGGTACGCTGCGCGGCACGCTGGAGGAGCGGGGGGTGATGGCGCTGGGAACGCCGTCGGCGGTGGTTCCCGTGGTGGTGGGCGACGCGGCGGTGGCGCGCGTGGCGGGGAGAATGATCTTCGAGCGCGGCGTGTTCGTGAACCTGGTGGAGTATCCCGCCGTGCCCATCAAGGGCTCGCGGTTTCGCATGCAGGTGATGGCCACGCACACCGGGGCGCAGGCGCGCGCCGCCGGCGTCGTCGTGTCCGACTGCATCGCCGAGGCGAAGGAGATCGTCCAGCACGGCGGCGTGATCCAGGGTCCCTTCACCATCCTGACGCCGCCTCCGTCGCCCCTGTCGGTCGCGGCCGCCTGAGAGATCGCCCCAGCGCGCATCGCCCTCAGGCGATGCGCGCGCCTGTGCGGACCACGATGGGCGAGCCGTCGGCGAGCAGGGCGGAGCGCGGTGGGGTGGAGAGGCACTCGGCGAAGGCGGGGCCGTACAGCGCGGCCACGTCGCAGTCCAGCGTGGCGGATTGTGCGCGCCACACCTTCCAGCGCGGATGCTCCACCTGGTACTCCACCGTGCCGCCGTCGCGCTGGCGGGCGTATCCCCAGTAGTGCTCGGTGATGAACTCCGCCTCGGAGCCGTCCGCCGCCGGGGCGGAAGGGCCCGCCACGGACGCCCGCAGCGCGCACCAGCGGCCGCGGTGGCGCCACCCATACTCCACCGATCCACCCGAATCCGGCCGGACGTCGTTGCGGTGCCGCATGGGCAGCGCGGCGTAGTTCTCGTTGTACACCCAGCGGGCGACCGCCGCGATGGCGAAGCGCGGCACGATTTCCTTTACGAACACCACGCCGCGCCGCCAGCCCTCCGGCCCCTTGTGCCGCACGTAGAAGCGCAGGTTCAGCTCCTCGAAGTCGCGATGGAAGGGGATCGGAATCCCCAGCACCCGCGTCCGCAGGAACATGAAGCCCACCACGCTGGCGTAGGTGACGCCGCCCCACTCGTCCAGCTCCGTTCCGGCGGGAACGAGGGGACGCAGCAGGGCGGGGGGCACTTCGTAGTTCAGCATCGCCAGCCACCGCCACTCGGCGGTCAGGAAGGCGCCGCGGGCAGCGGGTTCAGGGGGCTTCATTCGCCCCGGCGTCGGACGCGCGGGCGTCGGCGTCCTTCTGGGCCTTCTCCAGGCGCTCCTGCACCTTTTCCTCGGCTCGGCCGGTGATGGCGTCCAGGGTGGAGTCGTTGGCCAGGGTGTCATCGGCCATGTCGGCGCCGCTGGAGCAGGCGGCCAGCAGGGCGAGGGTGGCGAGCGCGATGAATCGCATGGTCATATGGGAAAGGTCCAGGATTTTCGGGATGCGGCGTCACGTGGAGTGAGGATGTTGGGGCAGTGCGTCATTTGGCGCAACGGCTGGCCGTCGCTCGTCACGGGGGCGGGCATAAGTTCGATCGCGGTTCGACGGGACTGGCGCATGCCGCGGCCGCCCCCCTCTCCCGGCCTCTCCCCCATAAACCCCATGGGGGAGAGGAGAATTCGATTGCGCTCCGGCTGGCCCGGCGCACTCGACTGGCTCCCTTCCCCCGCGCAGTTT
>NZ_DASVSF010000086.1 GCF_036388275.1 Longimicrobium sp. | reverse complement strand
GCTTGGCTGGGGCGCTGCCGCCGTTTGAGCAAGGACTACGAGGGCCTGCCGGAGAGTAGCGAAGCATGGATCCATCTTGCGATGTCGGGTCTCATGCTCCGTCGGCTTCGGCCAAGTTGACATTTCTCAACACCCTCTGAGTCTGTCACCGTCCTGCGGCCGACCCTGAGGAATGAAGAGAGGTTCGCGGGCGCCGTTTGGAATTTGGACGAATTGGACTTTTTCTATTCAGCCCCAGGCGCACCGCATCGGCCCGCACACCCTCCTCCGCGGGGCGAAGGATCTAGCCGCGGACACGTACTAGCCTGGTAGGTCACCACGGCCGAGGCCACCGCCCTGCTGGGGCGAATGAATAATGAATTCGAATTCGCGGCAACAACCACACGATGTCCGACTTCGCGGACTGCATGCGCTGGTGCGAGTTAGGCCAGGTGGCGCGCCCCGGTGGCCGTGCACATCTCCCCCTCCCCTGCGCAGCGGGGGACGGGGGCCGGAGGGAGGGGGCTGCCGTAGCGTGAGCGGCAGCCGTCGACGCGCACTCGAATTCTCCCCTCTCCGCATGCGCAGCATGCGGGGAGGGGCCGGGGGAGGGGCCACCCGCGGCATGCACCGAACCTCCTCGAAACGCACCGAGCCCCCCATCCTGCCCCGCCCCCGCTCCCGGCCTGACCCCAGGCACGGCACTGGCTCCCTTCCCCCGCGGCAGTTTGCGGGGGAAGGGTTGGGGATGGGGGGCGCCCGCCCACGCGCGAAATCCAGCCCTGACGCACCGGAATTCTCCCCTCCCCGCACAGCAGTACCGTGCGGGGAGGGGCCGGGGGCGGGGCCTCAACGACGAACCGCCCGGCCGTGGATGAATCCACGGCCGGGCGGCGAGCTCCGCGCGGGTCACCCCCGCGGAACCATCCTTCGGATTACAGCGCGGCCTTGTACAGCAGGCGGTTCGGCGTGCCGGTAGGGTTGCCGGTGATCACGTTCGCCGTCGCGTTGTTCTTGATCCAGGTGTCGATGGTGGCCTGCGAGGCGTTGCCGTAGGTCGCCTTGTACAGCGCGCCCACGCCCGCCACGTGCGGCGACGCCATCGAGGTGCCGCTGATGGTGTTGGTGCCGCCGTTGCTCCAGGTGCTGGTGATGCTGCTGCCCGGGGCGTACACGTCGACGCAGCTGCCGTAGTTGCTGAACGACGACTTGGCGTCGCTGCTGGTGGACGAGGCCACCGTGGTCACCGCCGAGGCGCTGGCCGGCGACACGTTGCAGGCCAGCTGGTTCTCGTTGCCCGCGGCCACGGCCACGAACACGCCCGAGTTGGCCAGGTTGGTCACCGCGTTGTTCAGCGTGCTCGAGTAGCCGCCGCCCAGCGAAAGGTTGGCCACCGCCGGGTTGGTGCGGTTCACGCGAACCCAGTCGATGCCGGCGATGATGCCGGCGAACGAGCCCGAACCGGCGCAGTCCAGCACGCGCACGCCGCGCAGGCGCACGGCCTTGGCGACGCCGTAGGTGGCGCTGCCCACCGTGCCGGCCACGTGCGTGCCGTGCCCGTTGCAGTCGTTGCCGTTACCGCCGAACGCGTCGTACACGTTGCTGGCCCGGCCGCCGAAGTTGCTGTGCGCGGCGTAGATGCCCGTGTCGATGATGTACGCGTACACGCCCGACGCGGTGGTCGTGTAGGTGTAGGTGCCGCTCAGCGGCCGGCTGCGCTGGTCGATGCGGTCGATGCCCCACGTGGCGCCGGACTGCGTGGCCGAGGCCTGGGCCGTCTGGTCCTGCTCGATGGTCTCGACGTTGGGGTTCTGCTGCAGCGCGTTCAGCTGGCCGGCATTCAGGGTGGCCGCGAAGCCGTTGATCGCCGCCGTGTACACGTACCGCGGCGAAGCGCCCGCTACCGCGGCCACCGAGCGCGGGTCGGCGCCCTCGCGCACCACCACGATGTACTGCCCTTCGATTCCGCGGGCGCCGGCGGAAAGCACCGGGACCAGGTCGACGCGGGCGGACACCGGCGACTCGTCCGAGCACGCGGCCAGGGCCATCACGGCACCAACGGCAACTGCGGTCTTGCTGAGCTTCATGACATCCTCACGAACGGGGTGTGACGTGGCGCGGCCGCCTCGGTGCGGTCGCGCGGGGGTGCGGCGCTAGGGGATCAGAGCGCCGCCTTGTACAGCAGGCGGTTGGGCGTGCCCGCCGGGTTTCCGGAAATGACGTTCGTCGTCGCGTTGTTCTTGATCCACGTGTCGATGGTGGACGACGACGCGTCGCCGTACGTGTGCTTGTACAGCGCGGCGACGCCGGCCACGTGCGGGCTGGCCATCGAGCTGCCGCTGATGGTGTTGGTTCCGCCACCGATCCAGGTGCTGGTGATGGACCCACCCGGCGCGTAGCCGTCCACGCAGCTGCCGTAGTTGGAGGTGGAGCGGCGCGCGTCGGTCCTTTCCGACGAGGCGGTGGTGAACACGGCCGCGGCGCTGGCCGGCGAGAAGCTGCACGCGTCGGCGTTGCTGTTCCCCGCGGCCACGGCCACGAACACACCCGCGTTCGACAGGTTGGTGACCGCCGTGTTCATCGTGCTCGAGTAGCTGCCCCCGATGGACAGGTTGGCCACGGCAGGCTTCACGTGGTTGGTGCGCACCCAGTCGATGGCGGCGATGATGCCGCTGGTCGACCCGCTGCCGTTGCAGTCCATCACCCGCAGGCCGCGCAGGTAGGCGCTCTTCGCCACGCCGTAGGTGGTGCTGCCGATGGTGCCGGCGACGTGCGTTCCGTGGCCGTTGCAGTCCGCGCCCGTGCCGCCGAAGGCGTCGTACACGTTGCGCGCGCGGGTGCCGAACTGTGGATGGTCCGCCTGGATGCCGGTGTCGAGCACGTAGGCGTAGACGCCCGCGCCGGTGCGGGTGTAGGTGTACGTGCCCGAGAGGGGCAGCGCCCGCTGGTCGATGCGGTCGAGCCCCCAGGTGGCGCCGCTCTGCGTGGTGTACGTTTCCGCCGCCTGGTCCTGCTCCACCAGCGCCACCGCCGGGTGGTGGCGAAGCGCGTTCAGCTGCCCCGCGTTGAGCGAGGCGGCAAAGCCGTTGAGGGCCGACGAGTAGACGTGGCGCGGGCTGGCCCCGGCCGCGGCGGCGACGGCGCGCGGGTCGGCGCCCTCGTGGAGCACCACGATGTACGACTCGGCGATGCCCCGCCCCGCCGCGGCGGACAGCAGCGGCGCGGACCCGGGCGCGGCGCCGGCGGTGGGGGACTGGTCCGAGCACGCCGCGAGGGCGGCGGCGGCCAGGAGGGCGGCGGTGGCGCGGAACGGGGGCATGGCGGTCCTTCCGGGGGGTGGTCGCCTGTTCTGCCGTAGCTATCCTACGACGCGAAATGAGTCTTTCGCTGGGGGGCGAATGGCTCTCCCGCGCGGGGCGGGCAGGCGAAACTTGTGCGAGATGGCGGGATCGACATGAGGCACGTGTCGAGCCACGCGCGTGGTGCTGCCTAAGCGATGGTGCGCCAACAATGTTGCTGAAAGTGACACTTTGCTCCGCCGATGCGAGTTGGTGCAGCGCGAACCAAAACGGTGCGTGAAATTGAACGCGAGGCCGCGAAACGAGCGTTTCCCGTCCCCTGAAACCAGATGTCGCACGCGTGGTCATCGACGGGTTACCTCCCCCGTGTCGTCCGTGCCCTCCGTGTGAGACCCCGTCCCCCCATCCGGGAACGACGAAGCCCGCCCGGCGCACCAGGCGCTGGACGGGCTTTCCATCAACCGAGCCGAAGGATCAGGGCTTGGTCATGGTGAACGAGTACGAGCCGCTGCCGGTGTACGAGAGCACCTTCCAGTAGTAGTACCCGGCGGTGCCGCTGTACGTGATGGTCTCGTCCGGCGACGCCGTCTCGCCGCGCGCGACGATGCTCCACGCCGAGCCGTTCCACTTGAACAGCTGCAGGTCGAAGTCCACGCCCGTGGGGCCGTCCAGCACGCCCTTGTGGGTGCCCGACACCGTGCTCTGGTAGTAGGTGCCGTTCGGGTGGATGTCGGAGTCGCCGGCGCCGCTCAGGCTGCCGGTGTACGTGGTGCCGCCCGTCGGGGGAGGCGTGGTGCCGCCGCCGAAGATGCTGTACAGCAGGCGGTTGGGCGAGCCCGTACCGGCGCTCGTCACCTTGTTGGCCGTGGAGTTGTTGATCAGCGCGGTGGCCACGCTGGCCGGCGTCGCCGACGGAGTGCCCTGCAGGTACAGCGCGACCACGCCCGCCGTGTGCGGCGAAGCCATCGACGTGCCGCTGATGGTGTTGGTGGCGGTGGTGCCGGTGTACCAGGCGCTGGTGATGTTGCTGCCCGGCGCGAAGATGTCGACGCAGGTGCCCCAGTTGCTGAACGACGAGCGGGCGTCGGTGTTGGTGGTGGAGCCCACCGTGATGGCGTTGGCCGCGCGGGCCGGCGACACGTTGCAGGCGTTCTGGTTCTCGTTGCCGGCGGCCACGACCACCGTGACGCCCGCGTTGTGCATGCGGTTCACCGCGTCGTCCGTGGCCGTGCTGGCGCCGCCGCCCAGCGACATGTTGGCCACGGCCGGCTTCACGTGGTTGCTGGCCACCCAGTCCATGCCCGCGATCACGCCCGAGTTGCTGCCGCTGCCGGCGCAGTCCAGCACGCGCACGGCGTACAGCTTCACGCCCTTGGCCACGCCGTACGTGGTGCCGCCGACGGTGCCGGCCACGTGGGTTCCGTGCCCGTTGCAGTCGGTGGTGCCGCGTCCGTCGCTGATGGCCGTGTAGCCCGACACCGCGCGCCCGCCGAACTCGTTGTGGGTGGTCAGGATGCCGGTATCGATGATGTACGCGTTCACGCCCGCGCCGGTCGGCGTGTAGTTGTAGGTGCTGTTCAGCGGAAGGTCGCGCTGGTCGATGCGGTCGAGCCCCCACGTGGCGCCGCTCTGCGTGGCCGAGGCCGTGGTGAGCTGGTCCTGCTCGATGTAGCTGACGCCTTCCTGCCGCTGCAGCGCGTTCAGCTGGCCCGCGTTCAGGGTGGCGGAAAAGCCGTTGAGCGCCGCGGTGTACACGAAGCGCGGGCTCACGCCGGCGATGGCGGCCACGGAGTTGGGGTTGGCGCCGTCTTTCAGCACCACGATGTACTGTCCCTCGATGCCACGGCCCGGCGCCGCCGAAAGCAGGGGGGCGCCGCCGGGGGCGCGTGCCTCCGAGCCGGTGGGGGCCGAGTCGGAGCAGGCGGCCGCAAGGCCGAGCATGGCGACGGCGGCGAGGGGGGAGAGCGTGCGCTTCATCAGGGTCCTCCAACAGGGTGAATCGGCGACGGCGGGGGCGCCGTGCCGCGGAGACGGGCCGCGTTCGCGGCCCGGAATGCCCGTTCTGCAACAGCCCGTACCTCGACCGCCCAACGGGGGAGGCAGCCGCCGGGGCTTGCTGCCCGCGACCGCCTGCTCCGAGAGGCGCCACACGTATCGAGTGGCCTTCCCTAAGGCACGCGGCGGGCCGCGTGCCTGAATTCGTTCAAGTGCTTGGTAGCCAACGAGTTGAAGATTTACGAGGTGAGATGGGTGACGGGAGGAACGATGCAGCTGCACCGGATTGGTGCACCGGATTGGTGCGGATGCGGCACCGAAGCGCCATCGCATCTACGCAGAAACGGATGGTGCACCGATCTGCACCCCCGTTGACGGCGGGGGGCGCGGGCCGGAGATTCGTCCGGGAGCCTCCGCCCATCGCCCGACTGACGAGAAATGACTCACACCTCCATCGAGCCCACGGTCACCTTCCTGCGCGAGCGCTTCACCCGCGCGCCGCACGCCATCCTGGTGCTGGGCAGCGGCCTGGGCGGCCTGGCCGACGAGATCGAGGACGCCGTGCGCGTTCCCTTCGACGACATCCCCGGCTTTCCCCGCCGCACCCAGGCGCTGGCGGGGCACGCGGGGCAGCTGGTCGCCGGGCGGATGGAGGGGGTGGAAGTGGTGGCCATGCAGGGCCGCTTTCACCTGTACGAGGGATGGAAGCCGTCTGACGTGGCGCTGCCGGTGCGCGCCCTGGCGTCGCTGGGCGCCCGGTCCATGCTGCTGACCAACGCGGCGGGGGGGATTCGCCCCGGCTTCGTGCCCGGCGACCTGATGCTGATCGCCGACCACCTGAACCTGATGTTCCAGAACCCGCTGATCGGCGAAACGTATCCGGGCGAAACGCGCTTCCCGGACATGTCGGACCCGTACGACGCCGGCTTTCGCCGCGCGGCCGAAGAGGTGGCCCGTGAGCTGAAGATTCCCGTCACCCAGGGCGTCTACGCTGGGCTGCTGGGCCCCACCTACGAAACCCCGGCCGAGGTGCGGATGCTGGGGCGGCTGGGCGCCGACGCGGTGGGGATGTCCACCGTCCCGGAGGTGATCGTGGCGCGCGCCATCGGGGTGAAGTGCCTGGGCATTTCGTGCATCACCAACCTGGCCGCGGGGCTCAGCGGGCAGGCGCTTTCGCACGACGAGGTGATGGAGGTGGGCGCGCAGGTGCGCGAGCGCCTGGTGGCCCTCGTCCGCGGCGTCCTTCCCCGCATCGCCCCGCTGAACCTGGCCTCCGAAGCCGCCAACTGACGGGGGGATTCTTTCCCGGAACGCGCGTCGTTATCTTCCAAGAGCTTCGCCGCTGAAACCTGGCGGCGGAGCTTTCCGTACCCGCTTCCGTTCCGCGCATCCGCGCGCCCGTCCGTCCCCTTCCCCCGCGGCAGTAGGAGAACCCCATGGGCACCAACGACACCATCATCGCCATGACGGCCATCGTCATGGGGATGCTTACCGTCCTGATCCCCATCACCGGTCTGACGGCGCGGTTCGCCCTGAAGCCGCTGATGGAGGCGCTGGCCAAGTACCGCGAGCTGCAGGGGCAGGACCAGGCGCAGCAGCTGCTGGAGCGGCGCATGGCGCTGCTGGAAGAGCAGCTTCACGGGATGGACCGCTCCATCCGCGACCTGGTGGACGAGTCGGACTTCCGCCGCCAGCTGGAGGGCGGCCGCGCGCGGCAGGCGCTCCCCATTTCGCGCATCGTCGCCGAGCCGCAGCCGGCCCTCGCCGCCGAGGCGCTGCTCGCCGAGCGCTGATCCGCCCGGCTGCCGATCGCAGAAAGGCCCGCCGCTCCCCCGAGCGGCGGGCCTTTTTGCGTCTGGGCCCTTCCCGTCGACGGAGAGCGGGACGGGACTCTTGCGGGGCCGTCCGGCGGACTGTATTCTCCGCGTTGAGAATCGTTCTCAATCTCAACCTACTCTGCGCGATGCGTCGGATCACCATAGCTGGACTCGGATGTTTGCTGTGCGCCGCCCCCGCCGCGGCCCAGGCTCCCCTCTCCGCCGTCGGGGCTGGAGCGGCGGAATGGGCCGCGGCGAAGGGCGACACCGCGACCGTCATCCACTTTTCCATCCGCCCGCAGCCGCTGGCGGATGCCCTGCGTGACTATGCCCGCCAGACGGCGCTCCGCGTGCGCGTGGACGTGGCGGCGGCCTCGGCCGGACGGCAGGCGTCCGGCATTTCCGGCTCGCTGACCGCGGCCGAGGCGCTGCGCCAGCTGCTGGCCGGCACCGGGATGACGGCGCAGTTCACCGACCGCGAAACCGTGGTGGTCACGGGGAGCGCGGCGGCGGGCGAGGGCGTGTACACGCTCACCACCCTCACGGTCGTGGGCCAGCGCAGCCGCGGGTACGGGGCGCCGCGCAGCAGCACCGCCACCCGCACCGACACGCCGCTGCGCGACACGCCGCAGTCCGTGAGCGTGGTGACGGCCGACGTCATCGCCGACCAGTCGATGCAGGGGATGGCCGACGTGGTGCGCTACGTTCCAGGCGTCACCATGGGCCAGGGCGAGGGGCACCGCGACGCGCCCACCATCCGCGGCAACGCCAGCACCGCCGACTTCTTCGTCGACGGCGTGCGCGACGACGTGCAGTACCTGCGCGACGTGTACAACGTGGAGCGCGTGGAGGCGCTGAAGGGCAGCAATGCCATGACCTTCGGGCGGGGCGGCGGCGGTGGGGTGCTCAACCGCGTCACCAAGGAGCCGCGCTGGGCGCCCACCCGGGTGTTCACCGTCGAGGGCGGCTCGCACGACCACCGGCGGGCCACGGTGGACCTGGGCCAGGGCTTCGGCGCGCTGGCGCTGCGCTTCAACGGCATGTACGAGAACTCGGAAGGGTTCCGCGACACGTACCAGCTTCGCCGCTACGGGCTGAACCCCACGCTGGCGCTGGCCCTGGGCGCGCGGACGACGGTGCAGGCCGGGTACGAGTACTTCAGCGACGACCGCACCGTGGACCGGGGGATCCCCTCGTTCCAGGGCCGTCCGTCCACGGCACCCATCACCACCTTCTTCGGCAACCCCGACTCCAGCTATGCGACGGCGCGGGTCAGCGCCGCCAGCGGCTTCGTGGAGCACGTGCTTCCGGGCGGGTGGACGGTGCGCAACCGCACGCGCGTGGCGGACTACGACAAGGACTACCTGAACAGCCTGCCCGGTGCGGTGAGCGCGGACGGCGCCACCGTCACGCTCTCGGCCTACGGCAACACCACCGAGCGCCGGAACCTGTTCAACCAGACGGACGTCACCTGGGGGGTGGGCACCGGCGCGCTGCGGCACACGCTGCTGGCCGGCGCCGAGGTGGGGCGGCAGGAAACGGAGAACTTCCGCCGGACGGGCTACTACAACGACGCGGCCACCTCCTTCACCGCGCCCTTCAGTGCGCCGACGGTGGCCACGCCCATCACCTTCCGGCAGAGCGCGTCCGACGCCGACAACGGCACCACGGCCTCGGTGACGTCGTTCTTCGTGCAGGACCAGCTGGAGCTTTCGCGCCACCTGCAGGCCATCGCCGGCGTGCGCTGGGAGCGCTTCGACATCGACTTCCGCAACGACCGCAACGGCGAGGAGCTGAGCCGCCGCGACGAGATGGTGTCGCCGCGCGCCGGGCTGGTGTTCAAGCCGGTGGCGGCCGCGTCGCTCTACGGCAGCTACAGCGTGTCGTATCTGCCCAGCTCGGGGGAGCAGTTCAGCTCGCTGAGCGCCACGTCGAGCACGCTGGAGCCAGAGCGGTTCACCAACCGCGAGGTGGGCGCCAAGTGGGACGTGCGCCCCGGCTTTTCGCTGACCACGGCGCTGTACGCGCTGGACCGTACCAACACCACGGCGCCGGACCCGGCGGATCCCAAGCGGGTGGTGCAGACGGGCGAGCAGCGCACCACGGGCGTGGAGTTCGGCGCCTCGGGCAACGTGACGCCGGCGTGGCAGATGGTGGGCGGCGCCACCTTCCAGCGGGCGAAGATCACCAGCACGACGTCCGCGGCGCCCGAGGGCCGGCGGGTGCCGCTGGTGCCGGAGCGCACGTTCTCGCTGTGGAACCGGCTGCAGGTACACCGGTCCATCGGGCTCGGGCTGGGCGTCATCCACCAGGCGGAGATGTTCGCGGCCATCGACAACACCGTCACGCTCCCCGGCTTCACCCGCGCCGACGCCGCGCTGTTCCTGCGCCTGGCGCCGCTGCTCAGCGCGCAGGTTAACGTGGAGAACGTGCTGGACAGGCGCTATTACGCCACGTCGCACGGCAACAACAACATCATGCCGGGCGCCTCGCGCACCCTGCGCCTGACGCTGACCACCCGCCGCTGAGCCGGCGGGCTGGCGGACGACGAGCGGCCGGTCCCCACGCGGGACCGGCCGCTTTTCATTGAAACCCGCGGCAGCAAAAGCGGAAAGCCCCAACACGGGCCACTTCGCATTCCGTTCGGGCTTCACCTGCACGCGCACCGCACCTGCCGAAGCACGCGCTGTCATCCCGACGGAGCGGCCAATTCAGAGCCAGCCCCCACGTGATGGACGGCAGCGACCGAGGGATCCGCCACACACTTCGGACGCGCCACATGGTCCTCTCCACACGCGAACAGGCCAGTCCGCGCAGGCGGACTTCGTGTAGTTGTTGCCGCGAATTCATTATTCATTCGCCCGCGGTGACCGCGGTTTCTCCCCCAAAACAGGTCGGAGCGCTTCGGAGAGGGCCGTGCGAGCCCCGGCTGCCCTCTCCCCCCGGCCCCCTCTCCCGCAAGCGGGAGAAGGGGAGAACTGCACCACCTTCCGGGCGCGCGCCGGGCTTCGACCCACACCGGGGCAGGCCAGTCTGCGAAGGCAGACTTCGTGTGGTCGTTGCAGCGAATTCATTCGCCCGACAGCGCCGGGGCATGGGCACAGCCGACGCGACAGTGCATCACGCGAGGTGTGTGGCGGATCCCTCAGTCGCTGCAAACCACGGTGCTGCAGTGACTTGGGCGTGGCCGCTCCATCGGGATGACATATCGCGCTTCGGCAGGAGTGGTGTGCATGCGGTGGATCCCCTGGTCGCTGCGGCCTGTGGAGTACGGGCAGGTGCCTCGTGGCCGCTCCGTCGGGATGACGACGGCCCGCATCGGCAGGTGCCTCGTCAACCCGCCGCCCGGGGGGCGCCCTCTTGCCGCGAATCCGCGTGAGACGCACTTTCGCCTGATGAGGCTTCCGCTGTTTCCCCTTCCCGTGGTGCTGTTTCCCGGCGCGCCCATGCCGCTGCACGTGTTCGAGCCGCGCTACCGGCAGATGGTGGCGCGCTGCGTGGAGGGCGACGAGCGGTTCGGGCTGATCTACCACGATCCGGACCGCCACGGCCCCTTCAGCACTGAGAACGGGGGCGTGGGATGCATCGCGCACATCGTGAAGTTCCAGCCCCTGCCCGACGGCCGGTCGCTGCTGCTGATCCGCGGCGTGGAGCGCTTTCGCGTGGAAGACGGCATCGAGTCCGGCGCGCCGTACTGGGAGGCGCTGGCCGCCCCGTACGAGGACGAGCGGGAGGACCGCCGCGGGCTGGTGCCGCGCCGCCAGCGCTCCATCGACCTGTTCTACCGCGTGCTGGAAGAGGTGGTGAAGTACAAGCAGCCCTTCCCCGAGATCGATCCCGGGCTGGAAACGGCCTTCCAGATCGCGCAGGCCATCCGCATCGACCCCGGGTGGCAGCAGGACCTGCTGGTATCCCGGCGCGAGCGCGACCGCCTGGGACAGCTGGACGAGCTGCTGCGGCTGGTGCTGGACGCGGGCACCCTGGACGGCACCCGCGACGACCCGCCGTTCCCCTTCTGATCCCCGGCGCGACTGTGGGGTACGAAGCCATCCCGCACCCCTGAAGTCCCGAGCCCTGAGCAGCGATGCCCATCTCGCGCAGATCGTTCCTGGCCCACGCCGCCCTTGCCGCCGCCGGCGCCTCCCTGCCCCACGCGCTCTGGAGCGCCGCCTCGCCCCCGCTGGCCGTGGACGACCGCGCCCGCCTGGCCGAGTGGCTGCGCGTGCTGTGCGGCGAGGGTGTCTGCCGCCCCGGCGCGCCCTTCGGGCCCGCGGTGGCGCGCGCGGCCGAGCTGGCCCTGGGCCTTCCCTACGCGGCGTACACGCTGGAGCAGTACCTGGCCCACGGCGGGAGGCCGGCGGACGAGCCGCTTACTCTTCACCTGTCGAAGTTCGACTGCGTGTCGCTGGTGGAATCGGCCATCGCCGTGGCGCGCACGGCGGCGGCGGGGCCGGGGCAGGGGTGGGAGCGCTTCGCCCGCGAGGTGGAGCGGATGCGCTACCGCGGGGGCCGGCGCAGCGGGTTCGCCAGCCGCCTCCACTACTTCAGCGAGTGGATGGCCGACGGCGCCCGGCGTGGCCTGGTGCGCGACCTGGGGCCCGAGCTGGGCGGGGTGCGCGACGAGCGCCCGCTGCGCTTCATGACGGAGCACCGGTCCAGCTACCCCGCCCTGCGCGACGAGGCGACGTTCGCCGCCATCGGGCGGATGGAGCGCTCGCTGGACCGCGCGCCCCGCTGGCGGGTGCCGGCAGACCGCATCGTCCAGGTGCAGGACCGCATCCACAGCGGCGACGTGCTGGCCTTCGCCACGGCCATCCCCGGTTTGGACGTCACCCACACGGGGCTGGCGTACCGCGACGCCGGGGGCGTGCTGCGCGTTCTGCACGCGCCCCTCTCCGGCGGCGCGGTGGAGGTCAGCCGCACCACGCTTCCCCAGTACGTGTCGGCCATCCGCCGGGCGACGGGCATCCTGGTGGCGCGCCCGCTCCCGGGCTGAGCCGCCGACGCGGGCCGCGCGAGGCACGCCGGCCGAACGTCCCGAAGCGCATCCGCCGATCCCGGTGGATGCGCTTCTGTTTTCCGCAGCGGATGCGATGGCAAACGGGTAGCAGGAGGAGGATTCGGGCGCCAGCTGTTTCCTGGGAATGGAAAGGATTCCTTCCCAATCGCCCGCCGTCCACATCCCGGGCCCAAACCCTTGCGGCGCCGCGGCCGGAGCGCTAACAACAAGGCAGAGGTTACGCGTGGGCCTGCCCGGCCGTCATCCCCCGGCCGGCTTTTCGAGGCACCCGCGGCAGCCTGCTCGCCGTCCCCGGCGCGGGGCGGAGCGAGACTCACCGCATTTTCCAGGAGAGACCCACACATGCGCCTATTTCGTCCGCGCCGCTGGCTCGGCGCGACCGTCCTGACGCTGCTCGCCGCACTGGCTCCGGGGCGAGCCGCGGCACAGCAACAGGCGTACACCCTCGTCGGGAGCGTGGTCGACGCGACCACCCGTGCCCCCCTCGCCGACGTCAACGTGCAGCTGCGCGCCGGCGCCCAGGGCACCGGCCCCCGCACGACGACCGACGCCGCCGGACGGTTCACGCTGCGCACGACCGTGGCGCCGGGCACGTACACCCTGCAGTTCTCGCAGATCGGACGCGGCGCGGCGAGCCGCGCGGTAACGCTGGGCAGCGACCCTGCCGTGCAGGTGGGCCCCGTCGAACTGGCGACCACCGTGCTGCAGCTCGAGGAAGTGGTGGTCACCGGCACCGGCGCCCCCGTGGAGCGCCGCGAAGTGGCGAACGCGGTGTCCACCGTGCGCGGCGAAGAAGTCAACCAGGCACCCGGCGCCGTGTCCATCGACCAGGCGCTGCAGGGCCGCATCTCGGGCGCGGTGATCTCGCAGAACTCCGGGGCGCCCGGCGCGGGCTCCACCATTCGCCTGCGCGGCACCAGCTCCATCCTGGGCGGCGCCGACCCGCTGATCGTGGTGGACGGCGTGATCCTGGAGAACAACACCGACCCGCTGATCTCCGTCGGCTCCAACAACGCGCGCCAGGGCTCGGCCGTCAGCAGCCGGCTCACGGACATCGCTCCGGGCGACATCGAGCGCGTGGAGGTGCTCAAGGGCGCCGCCGCGGCCGCGCTGTACGGATCGCGCGCCAACAACGGCGTCATCCAGATCTTCACCCGTCGGGGCGCGCAGGGCACGCCGCGGGTAACGTACACGGTAGAGGGGTCCAGTTCCGAGACGCCGCGGTACTTCCGCATGAACGACGCGGCCAAGGCCGGCCTGGGCGACGTGTCGTTCCTGCGCAAGCCCGACGGCACCGCGTACGTGCTGGGCGACCCCATCACCCGGTACAACATCCAGCCGCAGATCTTCCAGACCGCGCCGGGGATGAACCACCACCTGTCCATCTCGGGCGGCAACGGCGGGACCAGCTACTACATGTCGGGAGGCTGGACGGACCAGGAGGGGATCATCCGCTCCACCGGCCACGACAAGCGCACCTTCCGCGGCAAGATCACGCAGTCGCTTTCCGACATCTTCGAGGTGTCGCTGACCGGCAGCTACATCCAGTCGCACACGCAGTATCAGCAGGAAGGCGAGCAGACCACCGGTGCGCTGACGGCGGTGCTGTTCACCCCCACCGGCTTCAACTACGCCTACAGCGACAGCCTGGGCCGGTACCCCTATACGCCCATCGTCACGGTGAACCCGCTGCAGGTGCTGCGCGAGGTGCGCACCGAGGCCGACGTGGACCGCCTGATCGGCAGCGTGCAGACCACGATCACCCCGTTCACCAACCTTTCGGTGACGGCGCTTCTGGGCGTGGACAACTCGCGCGAGGCGAACATCCTGCTGCAGCCGCCGTACTCGGTGGGCCCGGCGTCCACCGGCTCCATCACCAACCCGGTGCGCTCGGTAAGCCGCTTCAACAGCGACGTCACGGCCAACCTGGAGTCGCCGCTGAGCCGGGCGCTGGAGCTTACCAGCACGGCCGGCTTCCGCTACACGGCCGACCGCACCAACACCATCCGCGCCGGGGCCGAAAACCTGCCCCCGGGCCAGGAGATCGTGGGCGGGGCCACGCAGTTCGCCTCGCAGGCCATCACCGAGCTGCGCACCGTCGGCGCGTTCGTGCAGGAGCGCCTTTCCATCGCCGACCGCCTGTTCATCACCGGCGCGCTGAACGTCGAGGCCTCGTCGGCCTTCGGGCCCGACGAGCGCTGGCAGCTGTTCCCGCGCCTGGGCGCTTCGTGGGTGGTGGACGACATGCCGTTCTGGAACGACGGCGGCCTCGGCGGCGTGGTGAACTCGCTCCGGGTGCGCGCCGCGTACGGCCAGACGGGCGGCCAGCCGCCCGCGCCGTACGGCACCTTCAACAACTTCACCGACATGATCTTCGGTGGGCGGCCGGGCCAGGCGGGCAGCATCATCCTGGGCAACCCCGATCTGAAGCCCGAGCGGCAGCGCGAGTACGAGGCCGGCTTCGACGTGGGGCTGCTGAACGACCGCGCCCTGCTGGAATTCACCATCTACGACCAGTTCACGAAGGACGTGGTGCTTCCACGCTCGCTGCAGAGCAGCTCAGGCTTCGACCTGCAGTACCAGAACGTTGCCGAGATCTCCAACCGTGGCATCGAGATCACCGCGGGTGCCGACGTGGTGCGGCGCGGCGGCTTCAGCTGGAACACGCGCCTGACCTACGCCCGCAACCGCAACAACGTGGAGCGGATGCGCGCGCCGGGCGACACCATTTTTTCCGAGTACCTGAACATCGTGGCCGAGGGGCTGCCGGTGGGCGTGTTCTACGGCGCGTACGCGCCGCGCGACGGCAACAACAACGTCATCCTGTACCCCAAGACCCCGCAGGGCGCGTTCATCTTCAACGACACGCTGTGCACCACCGGTCCGGCGGAGCCCTGCTACCCCGGCCGCGCGCGCGGCGCCAACGGCGTGGTGCTCAAGAGGGTGCTGGGCGATCCCAACCCCGACTTCACGGCCTCGCTGGGCAACACGCTGTCGTTCGGGCAGAACCTGCAGCTGAGCTTCCTGCTGGATGGGCGGTTCGGCAACGAGGTCGCCAACTTCACGGGCCGCATCCAGGACTACTTCGGCCTGAGCGAGAACACCGAGCGCGAGATCGCCAACGACGTGCCGGCGGGCTACTACACGCTCAACGCCGAGCGCCACGTGATGTACGAGGCGTTCGTCGAGGACGGGTCGTTCGTCAAGCTGCGCGAGGTGGCGCTGGGCTACACCTTCGACCAGCCCTGGGTGCGCGGGCGGCTGGGCGCGGAGAGCGTGAGCCTGCGCGTCGCCGGGCGCAACCTGCACACCTGGACCAACTACTCGGGGATCGATCCGGAAGTCAACCTGTTCGGCGGCAGCACCGTCGCGCGCGGGGTGGACTTCGTAACCACGCCCATTCCGCGCAGCCTGTCGGTCGGGCTGACGGTCAACTTCTGAGGAATCGAATGACGATGCGGAATTCCGTTTCACGCCGCGCCGGGCGCGTGCTGCTGCTGGCCGCGCTGGCCGCCGCGGGGGCGTGCGACCTGGACCTGACGAACCCCAACTCGCCCCCCGAGGAGCTGGTGCTCACCACCCCCGACGGCATCATCGCGCTGGCGGTGGGCATGCAGGGGCAGTTCGCGGGGACCACCGCGGGCACCGGGATGGTGCTGAACATGGTGCGCGCCCCGGGGCTGGTGACCGACGAGATCTCCACCACCACCGTATCGCTGGTCGCCGACCGCTCGCTGGTGACCGGCGTGGGCATCGACGCCAGCTTCGGCGTGGTGAGCCAGCCGTACACCAACGCCTTCCGCGTGGTGAGGTCGGCCGAGGAGCTGCTGGCCAACGCGGGCAACGTGGGGCTGCCCCGCGGCACCGAGGCGGGCGTGCTGGCGCTGGCGCGTACGTACAAGGCCATGGCGCTCGGCGCGGCCATCCTGCAGTACGAGCAGATCCCCGTGACGGCCACCATGGAAGAGAACCCGCTGCACCCGCGGGCGGTGGTGCTCGACACGGTGCTCTCGCTGCTGGAGCAGGCGAGAGCCGGGCTGGGGTCGGTGGCGGCCAGCGAGCTGGGCGACTTCAACGGTCGCGTGGCCATCGGCTACAACCTGGGCGACGTGATCAACGCCATGCTGGCCCGGTACTACCTGATCGACGGCCAGCACCAGCAGGCCATCGACGCGGCCGCGCGCGTGCCGCTGAACCGGCTGAACGTGTTCTCGTACCCCGACCCGCTGCGCAACCCCGTATGGGCCTACTCGCAGTTCGGGCTGAACTACGTGCGCGGCACGCAGGAGTTCGTGGCCGAGGCCGACACCTCCGACGACCGCCCGGGCTTCTGGCTGCGGCTGGACCAGGCCACGGTGAACGGGTCGCCCGCCGTGCCGCTGCGCAACCTGCGCCAGTACGCGGACCGCAACGCGCCGTTCCCCATCTACCTCCCCGACGAGATGCGGCTGATCCAGGCCGAGGCGTACGCGCGCACGGGCCGGACGGCCCTGGCCGCGCCGCTGGTGAACGGGGTGCGTACCCAGTGCACCCCCAGCGCCACCAACGGCAACTTGTCCGAGCCGGTGGCGTGCATGCCCGCGCTGTCGGCCGAGGCGCTGGACACCGAGGCCGAGGTGCTGGCCGAGATTGCATACCAGCGCCGCTACGAGCTCTTCCTGCAGGGGCTGCGGTGGGAAGACGTCCGGCGCTTCGGCACGGCGGTGTCGCGCGAAACGCCGGCGCTCTCGTTCCTGCCGCTCCCGCAGAACGAGTGTGTGCTGAACCCGGCGGCGCCCTGCTGATACGGGCCGCACGGGTCGGAAAAAGGAAGGGGGCGCGCCTGCGGGCGCGCCCCCTTCGTTCATTCAACGCCCCCGCGTCATCCCGGCCGCAGGCCCGTCAGCAGCATCATGGATGCAAACAGCGCCAGCATCAGGGCGCTCAGCACGGCGTGGTAGCGCGGGTTGCGGACGAGCAATCCGCTGAGCGCCAGCGCGGCGAAGGCGAGTTCGAACGGGCGCTCGGCGGTGAACACGGGGTCGCCCTGCACCAGCACGTTGCGAAGTGCGCTCGTCACCGGCAGCGCCAGGACGATGCCGAAGAACCACGGGCGGTTCTCCTCGTAATGCGCCTGTAGCGACAGCTCGCCTTCCTGGTCGAAGTCGGGGAGCACCAGCACCGACAGCAGAAACAGAAGCACCGGGCCCACCAGGAAAGCGAGGAACGCAAAGAAGTTTCCCTCCACCTCCTCGCCGTACCCCAGGTTTCCCCACCAGAACTGCACGTGCGCCAGGAACACCAGCAATACGGCCATCAGCGTGGGGGCGTACATGCTCACCCTGCGCCGCGCGACGACGAGCTTTCCCGTCCCCGAGAGCAAGTGCGAAATGCCCAGCCCCACGACGATGGACACGAGAACGGACAGGTATTCGGTGGGATTCAAGGGCATGGGAGGGGCGGGGAGAGGTTGATCGAGCGCGCGACATCATAATCCGCCCGCGGTCCCGCCGCACAGGGACAGTACGAGAAAATCACGTTTCCTGTCCATCCATCTTCTCGGACCCCGCGCGCAATCGCTCCCCCCGCCCCGCGCCGAGGCACTCCCCCGCCCCCACCGAGGCACCCATGTTCGGCCTGGAAATCCTGGACATCGTAATTGGACTGACCTTCATCTACCTGCTGCTGTCCCTGATGGCGACCGCCATCCACGAGTACATCTCTGCTCTCCTGAACAAGCGCGGAAAGGAGCTCGCGAAGGGCATCGCGCGGCTGCTGGACGACATCGACGGAAACGAGGCCGTCGCCCTGGCGTCGAACGCCGTGGGAGACAAGCCCCTCGCCAAGCCCACCAAGCTAGTCGAACAGTTCTACAGCCATCGGCTGATCCGCCCACTGGCTACACGCACCGGCGTGTGGGGAAAGATCACCGGCGGGGGGGACCCGCGCCTCCCATCGTACATCCCCGCCCGGAGCTTCGCACTGGCGCTTCTGGACATTCTGGGATACCAGCACCCCGATGCGCCCAAGCCCGGAGCTGATGAGGGCACGAAGCCGAAGACCTCCACCCACGATGGCGTAAGGACGACGGAAGGCGCGTCGTCCGAAGCACCAAAGCCGACCAGCCCGGCGGACCCAGAGCAGGCGGCGCAACTCGTCGCCCTGCTGGAGTTGCTGAAGCGCGAATCGCCGCTGGACGTCACCGAGCACCTGGGTGGCTTGCAGGAGTTTCTGAAGACCCCCGCCCTGGACCCGAACGTTCGCGCCCAGATAGTGGGCGCGGTCGCCAGTGCGCAAACCCCACTGCAGAAGCTGCACGACAGCACGGAGGTGTGGTTCAACAACTCGATGGATCGCGTGTCCGGGGCATACAAACGTTACACGCAGGGCGCATTGCTGGTGATCGGCCTGATCATCGCCATCCTCCTGAACGCGGACACCATCCAGATGTGGAAGCGGCTCGCCGAGAACGACGCGCTACGCACCGCCATGGCAGACCGCGCCGCGAGGCTGCTCCCTGCACTCGACACGATCGTGAACGCCACGCCCGGGGATACGATGACCAAGGTTCCGGTCCCGGCCCCCGGCGGCCAGCCGACCGGCACTGACTCCGCCAGCGCCGGGAGTGCCCCGAGAGGTGCCCAGGCCAATGCACCCGCCGCACCGGCGGATTCTGCTCCCCCGCTCCCGGGGGCTGCAGCGCCGAAGACGACAGCCGCAACGCCGGACACCGCGAAGGCCCCCACGCCCGACTCCGCCGCGAAGCTCAAGTATCTCGCCACTCGCGCGATGCTGGACAGCATGGAGCTGAAGCTCGGATGGACGAGAGAAGACTGGGCGTATCTCGGATTCAAGTCGAAGAAGACGGGCGCCGATTCCACGGCCGGCAACGCGGCGAGTGCCAAGCTCGTGAGCGGCGCGGCGGACACGCGAACCGCGAAGAGCGCACCGAGCAATGACAGCGTTGCGCCTCCCGCCGAAGCCGTTTCAGGCACAACCTACGCGGGACGCTGGCTGGCCAAGTTCTTCGGCCTCCTGATGACCGGCCTGGCGATCTCGCTGGGCGCGCCGTTCTGGTTCGACATGCTGAACAAGGTGATCAGCGTCCGCGCGGCGGGACGGTCGCCGGCGGAGCGCCCCAAGTCGCCTGAGGGCGAGTCGAAGCGCGCCGGGGAGCAGGCGCCCCGCTGATCCGTGTGACTTGTCCACCAAGGGCGGCTGCGCACCTCGCGCAGCCGCCCTTTCGTAAGTGGAGCGGAGCCGATCAGGCCGGGGGCGGGGGCCGCACCGGGAGCGGGGCCACGCCCGGGGTGTATTCCGTGCGCCAGTCGCCCTCCACGATGCCGCGCGCGCGGAGCTTCGCCTTGGATGCGCGACGCCTGCGACCGCCTGGAGCACCTCGGCGGGGGCGACGGCCGGGACGTTGGGCCCAACCGACTCCACCAGCATCACCCGCGGCAGCGCCGGGTCGTTCTCGATGCCGGGCTTCACCTCCAGCACGCCCATGTCGCCGAAGATCTCCACCATGGTCGTCATCGCCCCGGCGGTGCCGTCCGGGAGCGCCCGCGTCCACGAAGCGCGATCCAGGTAGGCGGCCAGGCGCGCCTCGGGCGTGGTGGCGGCCATCACCGCCTCGATCCACGCGTTCGAACTCCGCGGCGTGCCGCTTGAGGGCGCCCTAGGTGTCGCCGGGCGGCACGGGCCTGGGATGCACCACCTGCGGGCCGATGTACCATTCGTCGCTGCTGCCCACCCGGCCTACGCCAATGGCGGGGTGGATGGCCGCGCGGACGATAGGGCCCGCGCTGCCGTCGTCGGTCATGGATGGATGAAAGGGAGGGGATCGATGGGCCGCCAGGGATCGGCGGGGGTCCGGGGAGGACCCGGGAATCTGTACGGCGGGGGCGGAAAGCGGATCGCCAGTCGTACAGGGTACGGCCCATTCCTCCCCGCGACAAGGGTGATCCTGATCATGGACGCAGAACGCCCCGCCAGGGGTGGCCGGCGGGGCGTCGGTCGAGCGGGATCGAACGATCAGAGCGGGCGCTCGAAGATCCGGTATCGCTTGTACTGGCGGGCGCCCAGCTTGTCCATCGCCGTGCACATCTCGTGGTTGTCTTCCAGGATCCACGACGCCTCGCCGGCAACGAACCCGTTCTTTTCCGCCACCTCCAGCCCGCGCATGTACACCGCCGTCCCCAGCCCCGAGGCCTGCAGCCCCGGCTTCATCCCCAAGGTAAGGATGCGCAGCGTGTTGATCTTGCGCTTGTGCCAGAGGAACTTGACCAGGCCGCTGGGGATTCCGTACGGGAAGAGCCGGCCGTCGGGCAGGTGCTTGAGCGCCTGGTTCAGGTCCGGCAGGGCGAGGAGAAAGCCGATCGGCTCGCCCTCCGGCGTTTCGGCCAGCAGGCACAGCTCGGGGTTCACCACCGGCTTCAGTTCGCTGGCCATGTGCGCGAACTCGGCCTCGGTCATGGGAACGAAGCCCCAGTTGCGCGACCAGGCGGCGTTGTACACCTCCTGCACCCGCGCCACCTCGGCCTTCAGGTCCTTCATGCGCAGCGAGCGGATGGTGGCGCCCATGCGCCTGGCCAGCCGCTTCATTCCCGCCTGCACGCGCTCCGGCACCTGGTTGCTGGGAATCCAGTACGCCACCAGGTCCTTGGCCTTGGTCCACCCCGCCCCCTCCAGCAGCCGGCCGTAGTAGGGCGGGTTGTGCGACATCATCACCGTGGGCGGCGTGTCGAAGCCGTCCACCAGGATGCCGGGCGACGAAGACTCGTCGTTGGTGGAGAAGTTGAAGGGCCCCATCACCCGGTCCATCCCCCGCGCCCGCAGCCACTCCGCGGCGGCGTCCAGCAGCGCCGTGGCGGCCTCGGGGTCGTCGCGGCACTCGAAGAAGCCGAAGGTGCCCGTCTTCTCGCCGTGAAAGTCGTTGTACTGGTGGTTCACGACGGCGGCGATGCGCCCCGCCATGACCCCGTTGCGCTCGGCGGCGAAGTAGGCCACGTCGGCGTGCTGGTGAAACGGGTGCTTCTTGCGGTCCAGCACCGGCTCCAGCGCCAAGCGAAGGGGCGGGACCCACTGGGGATCCCGCCCGTTCACCGTCCATGCAAAGTCTACGAACGGCCGCAGCGACTGGCCGGGGGCGATCTCGCGGACGCGCACCCCGCCAGCCGTCACCGCCACCGGAGCGGCCGTGCTCACGCCTGGCCTCCCACGAGCCCCAGCTGCCTGCCCACGCGGCTGAAGGCGTCGAGCACCTGGTCCAGCTGATCGACCGTGTGCGTGGCCATCACCGAGGTACGCAGGCGGCACGATTTCTCGGGGACGGCGGGGGGCAGCACCGGGTTGGTGAACACCCCGGCGTCGAAGAGCGCGCGCCAGAAGATGAAGGTGCTTTCCATGTTCCCCGACGCCACCGGGATGATGGGCGTCTCGGAGCCCACGGTGTCGAAGCCCAGCGACTGCAGGCCGCCGCGCAGATAGTGGGCGTTCTTCCACAACTGCGTGCGGCGCTCGGGCTCGCGCTGCATCACGTCCAGGCAGGCCAGCACCGTCGCCACCGCCGAGCCGGGCATGCTGGCGCTGAAGATCAGCGGGCGGGCGTGGTGCTTCAGGTAGTGGATCACGTCTTCGGGCCCCGCCGCCGCGCCGCCGATGGAGGCGAACGACTTGGAGAAGGTGATCATGGTGAGGTCCACCCGGTCCTGCAGGCCGAAGTGCTCGGCCGTGCCGCCGCCGTTTTCGCCCAGCACCCCGACCGAGTGGGCGTCGTCCACCAGCAGGCGGGCGCCGTACTCGTCCTTGATCTCCACCAGGGTGGGCAGGTCGACGATGTTGCCCTCCATGCTGAACACGCCGTCGGTGGCGATCAGCACGCCGTTGGCGTCGCGGTGCCGCCCCAGCACGCGGCGCAGGGCGCCCATGTCGCCGTGCTGGTAGCGCGCCAGCTCGCCGGCGGCCATCTGCGCGCCGTCCAGCAGCGAGGCGTGGTTCAGCCGGTCCTGCACCACCAGCGAGCCGCGGGTGACCAGGCCGTTGATGATGCCCAGGTTGGTCTGGTAGCCGGTGCTGAACACCAGCGCCGCCTCGGCGCCCATCAGGGCGGCCAGGCGGGTTTCCAGCTCCTCGTGGATGTCCAGCGTGCCGTTCAGGAACCGGCTGCCGGTGTTGCCGGAGCCGTAGCGGGCCAGCGCGTCGCGGGCCTTTTCCAGCACGTACGGGTGATGGGTGAGGCCCAGGTAGTTGTTGGAGCCCACCATGATCTTGGTTTCGCCCCGGATCACCACCTCGGTGTCGTGGGATTCCTCGATCGGCTGGAAGTACGGGTACAGCCCGCGGTCCATCATCTCCCGCGCCGCCGTGAACCGGCGGCACTTGTCGAAGAGGTCCACGGTACCCCGCACCGTCTCCTCGATCGTCGCCATCAAACCCATCCCTGTTCCAGGTACCACTGAGCCGTGCGCCGGATGCCCTCCGCGAGCGGAGTGGCCGTTCCGGGCGGGATCAGCGCGTCCAGCCCCGTGAGATCGCAAAGCCAGGCCGGCGCAAGCATCTCTTCGGCCTTCTCGCGATTGAATACGCCAATGCCGCCGAACCAGCCGACGACCGTGCCCGCCGCCCTCACCCCCGCGGGGGGAAGCTTCAGCCGCACGGGCCGGGTGCCCATCTGTGCCGCGATGGCGCGTACGATGTCGCCCCACGGATGCTCCACGGGCTCGGCGACGGCGTACGTGCCGGGGGGCGCGTCGGCCGCGTTCGCGAGCGCGGCGGCCAGGTCCTCCACGAAGACCATGTGGGTGCGCAGCTCGGGGCCCGCCGGGGCGGGCGCCAGCCGTCGCTTCACCAGCCGGAAGTAGGGGAGGAGGGCTTTGTCGCCGGGGCCGTACACGGGCGGGGCGCGCAGGATGGCGGCGCTCGTGCCGCCCGCCAGCTCGCCGCCGACCACCGCCTCGCCCTGCAGCTTGGTGCGTCCGTACGTGGAAACCGGCCCCGGCGTTTCGTCCGCGCGGCGCGGGCGGCCGTGGAGCGCGGGGCCGCAGGCGGCGTACGAGCTCAGGTACACCAGCCGCCGCGGGGGCGGCGACGCCGCGTTGATCCCGCGCACCACGTTTCGGGTGCCGTCCACGTTGGCGCGGACGTACGCGGCTTCGCCCCGGGCCGCGGTAACGGCGGCAAGGTGAAAGACGGTGTCGGCGCCGCTGGCGCCCTCGCGCAGCGCCCCCTCGTCGCCCAGGCTGCCCTGCACCCGCTGGGCGCCCACCTCGTCGAGCACGCGGGTGTCGCTGCCGCCGCGCACCAGGGCGCGCACCGTCCACCCCGACCGGGCGAGCCGGCGGACCAGGTGGCCGCCGACGAAGCCCGTGGCGCCGGTGACAAGTGCGGTTCGGCTCATTGGAACAGGGCAGCAATGTGCGGCGAATCCGCCGGATGCGCAACGCCGCCGCCGGACGCCAACAAGAAAGAGGACCGGGCGGGCCCCGCCCAGATCCTCTTCGCGCCGCTCATCGGCGCTATCCCAGCACTGCAGCCACCCCCTCGGCTGGCCGCAAACCTAGCCGCGGCGCGGGGTTGTGTCAACCCGGAACGGGCCTTTCCGCAACCCCGCGCCCGGCCGTTAGCGGCGCGCCATGCGCTCGGCCATCTGCAGCGCGGCGTGCAGGTTCACCACCCCGCCGGTGCCGGAAAGCTGGGCGAAGGGCACGCGCTCGTCCTCGCTGCCGGGACGCACCACGCTCAGCCCCGCAAAGCGCGTGGCCGACTCCATGATGATCTGGCGCACCTGCGCGGCGGTCAGCTCCGGGTAGTACGACAGGATCGTCGCCGCCACGCCCGCCACCACCGGCGCCGCCATGCTGGTGCCGTCGTTGCGCTGGATTTCGCCGTCCGGCACGGTGGACAGGATGGCCACGCCCGGGGCGAACACGTCCACCAGCTGCTCGTCGTAGTTGCTGAACGACGCTGCAAGGTGGTCGCCGCCCTGCCACGACGCGGCGCCCACCTCGATCCAGTTGGCGGCGCGCCGCCCGCCCTGAAGCAGCGGCGTGGGAAAGTTGGGCTCTTCGCTCAGGTCGGCGCCGTCGTTGCCGGCGGCGTGCACCAGCAGCACGCCCTTCTCCTCGGCGTAGCGGACGGCGGCGTCCACCAGCTCCTTCTGCGGCGAGAACGACTTGCCGAAGCTCATGTTCACCACGCGGGCGCCGTTGTCGACGGCGTAGCGGATGGCGTTGGCCACGTCCTTGTCGCGCTCGTCGCCCTGCGGCACCGCGCGAAGCGACATGATGCGCACCGCCGGGGCGATGCCGTCGATCCCCTGCCCGTTGCCGCGCTCGGCCGCCACGATGCCGGCGACGTGCGTGCCGTGCCCGGCGTCCGGTCCCTCGTACTGGTTGTTGCCGTAGCCGCGCTCCGTCGGGTTCCGCGGGTCGTCGCCCACGACGTTGCGCGGGTCGAACTCGGGGTTCAGCGAGAACCGCACGCCCGCCTCGGTGCTTTCCCGCGCCTCGACCACGCGCTCCAGCGAGTAGCCCAGCCCGGCGAAGTGCAGGTAGATCTGCCGCGCCTGCTGCCCCATCTGGTCCTTGGGGCTGAACAGCGTCACCGCGCTTGTAGTGAGGGCGGTGGTGCCCATCTCCCGCTTGAGGATGGTTTCCGCCTGGCGCAGCGTTTCTTCGGCCTGCTTGATGGCCCCGAGCGTCTGCTCCTCTTCGGCGCGGCGCCCCTCGAAGTCGGCCTTCACGCGGCGCCACAGGGCGTAGTCCGCGCGGTCGGCCGCGGGGATGGAGGCCGAGTCGGCGTCCTGGAAGCGCGGGCGGAGCTGCGCGTACAGGCGCGTGACCTCGTACGTGTCTTCCTTGACGTTCCGCCCGTCGCGCCCGCCGATGAAGTTCCACCCGTGGACGTCGTCGACGTAGCCGTTGCGGTCGTCGTCGCGGCCGTTGCCCGGCACCTCGCGGCGGTTGGTCCACAGCACGCCGTCCAGGTCGGGGTGGTCCACCTCTACCCCGCTGTCGATGATGGCCACGATGATCGTGTCGCGCACCTGGCGGCGGGCCAGCAGCTCGCGGTGGGCGCGCTCGGCGCTGATCCCCGGAACGCGGTCGGCGGCGGGGTCCAGCAGGTGCCAGTTGCGCGCGGCGCTGTCGGCCGGCGCGGCCTGGGCGTGCACGGCCGCCGGAACGGACGCCAGCGCGAACCCGGCAAGGAGAACGGGGCGAATGAGCTTCATGACACCATCGATGACGGGAGGTGGTTCAGTGGGGACCGGCCAGCCAGTACCCGGAACGGAACGAAAAGAGCCATCACGCCGGCGCGTCCAGCCAGCGGAGGGCTTCTGCGATGCGGCGGTGAAGCTCGGTCTGCGCGAAGAGCACGGCCGGATCGCGCTGGCGCACCTGCACGAAGCGGGCGGCGTTTTCGTCCGCCTCCGCGGAGCCGGACACCAGCGCCCCCGCCTGGCTGACGAAGCCGCGGGCCTGGTCTCGCGTCACCGGCTCGTCGTCGGACAGGGCGGCGTCGATGGACGAGATCAGCCCCGAAAAGGGACGAAGCCAGGCGAAGAACGGGTCCTCCAGCAGCGCCTGCAGCAGCTGCATGTTGGAGATCGGCCCCGAGCGCTGCTCGTACAGGGGGCGCTCGCTGTCGATCAGCGCCTTGTGAAGCCGCAGCAGGTGGCGGCGCACCTCGACCAGGTGGTCGCGGAGGGGGTCCGGGGGACGTCGGGCGCGAAGAGCCATGCGAAAAGGCTTCCGGGGATGGGTACGTACGTTTCTGCGCCGGGGACGAAAGAAACGCGCCGACTGCCGGTCAGGCGCGGTCCGCCGCGGCGAAGAAAGCGGCGATGCGCTCGATGGCGGCGCGAAGGTCGTCCGGCTCCGCCACCCACGAGAGCCGCAGCCAGCCTTCGCCGCTGTCGCCGAAGGCGCGCCCCGGCGTGGCGACCACGTGGTGCGCCTCCAGCAGCGCCTCGGCCGCGGCGAGCGAATCGTGCTCCAGCGCCATCGGCAGGCGCACCATGCAGTAGAAGGCGCCCTCCGGCCGCACCCAGCCGATGCCGTTTCGCTTCATCAGCCCCGCCACCAGCTCCAGCCGTTCGGCGTAGTGCGCGCGGTGGGCGCCCAGGTTGGCGGCGCTGGCGAACACCTCGCGCGCCACCATCTGCGAAAAGGTGCTCGCGGCCGTGTTCACCAGCTGGTGCACCTTGGTCGCGGCGGCGATGGCCTTCGGGTCGCCCACCAGCCATCCCAGGCGCAGGCCGGTGAGCGCGTTGCTCTTGGAAAGCGAGCCGGCGACGAGGGCGTACGGCCACATCTGTCCGATGGACGCGGGCGGTTCCGGGGTGAAGTACAGCTCGCGGTACACCTCGTCCGAAAGGACCCAGACGGGCGGGCCCGGGCGCGCCGCCAGCCCGTCGGCGAGGGCGCGCAGCTCGCTCGGGGGCCAGATGCGCCCCGTGGGGTTGTTGGGCGAGTTAAGGATGATCATCCGCGTCGCGGGCCCCATCGCCGCCAGCACGCGCGCGGCGCTGGGGCGAAAGCCGTCGTCCCCGTTCAGCGCCACGGTGCGGTGCCGGATGCCTTCCAGCGCGCACAGCTTGGGATACGCCAGGTAGCACGGCTCCACGATCAGCGCCTCGTCGCGCGCCGGGTCCAGCACGGCCTTGATGGCCAGGTACAGCGCCTCTTCCGATCCGACGGTGATCACCACGTTCTCCGCCCCGCCGCGGTCCGGAAAGCCGTGGTACGCGGCCACGGCGGCGCGCAGGTCGGTGTAGCCGGCATTCGGCGAGTACGGGCAGCCGGCCTGGCGCACGCGCTCGGTCGCCGCCTCGAAGTAGCGGATGTCCGGCTTCAGCGTGGGCTCGCCCATCCCCAGGTCGATGTCGCCCGGCTTCTTGCGGGCGTTCAGTTCGCGGATCAGCGAGGGGGCGATGCCGGACAGGATGGGGTTCATGGGCCGAACCAGCGGCGGAGGGCCCCGTAGCAGTGCTCCAGCGAGTCGATGGACGCCCACTCGCCGGCCTGGTGGGCCTGCGCCGTCTCGCCCGGGCCGAAGTTGACGGCGGGAATGCCGCTGGCGGTGAAGCGCGCCACGTCGGTCCACGCCTGCTTGGGCATCACCTTCAGCTTTTCCGCCCGGCACCAGTCCGCCAGCAGGGGATGGTCGGCGTGCACGTCCCCCGCGGGAGCGCTGTCGGTCACCTCCACGTCCCCCAGGTCGCCGACCAGGGCGCGCAGCTCGGCCTCGGCATTTTCGGCCGTGTTGCCGGGGGCGAAGCGGAAGTTGACGTTCAGCTCCACCGCGTCAGGCACCACGTTGCGCGAGTTGCGGGTGAGGGCGGCGGTGGCCACGATTACCTCGTAGAAGCAGAGATCGCCGAACGTCACCGCGCGCCGCTCGAACGCCCGCAGCCGCTCCAGCACGGGAATGGCGCGGTACAGCGCGTTGTCGCCCTGCCAGGGGCGGGCGCTGTGGGCGCGGGTGCCGCGAACGGTGACGGTGGCGTGGATGAGGCCCATGCAGCCGGGCTGCACCCCCTGGTCGGTCGGCTCCAGGATGAAGGCGAAGTCGATGGGCGGCAGCACGCCGCTTTCCAGCACCGGGCCCAGGCCGTTGCCCTCGGCCGGCCCTTCCTCCCCCTCGTAGAAAATCCACACGGGCCGCGCGCGCCCCAGCTCGCGCCAGCGGTCCAGCAGGGCCAGCATCACCGCAACGCCGGACTTCATGTCGCTGGAGCCGCAGCCGTACACCTTGCCGTCGCGGATTTCCAGCGGCTGCCCCTCGGCGCACTTCACCGTGTCGACGTGGCCCACCAGCGCGATCACGGGCTCGCCTGGGCGCTCATTGCGGCCGTACGGCTCGCAGATCACGGAGTTGCCGATGCGCGTCACCGCCCGCGCGCCGGCGGCCTGCACGCACCGGTGGTGGATCCACGAGGCGATCTCGGCCTCGTGGCACGTTTCGCTGGGGATGGCGCACAGCTCCAGCGTCAGCCGCGCCAGCTCGTCCCTGATTTCCTCGCTCAAACGGCTACACCCCGCGGGTTTCGTGATTCAGATGCGGATCGGGGAGGCCCCTCCCCCCGGCTTGGTGAGTGGACCCCTGGCGGAGTTCCGGGCAATTCGATAGTTCCGGCGCAGTCCCCGGCTGCCCTCTCCCCCGGCCCCTCTCCCGCAAGCGGGAGAGGGGAGAACTCAGAGCCGCCCCTGCCGTCGTTTCTCGACCAAAATATCGGTGAATTGCTCGCCCGTATTCTCGGACAACTGTGCACCCCCGACGACGAAGTCCCGGCTATCGAGAATTCCGATGTAGCCCTCCAAATACTCGGCCAAGTTCTGTGCGCCACAATCGGGATCGACTCTCCTGACGACGGGCAGCAGGTGCTTGCGGAGGGTGGCGAGCACGAAGGCTTCTGCCGTCGTACCGTGCTCTCGTGCGGCAGCTTTCACCGCGTCCTCCAACTCGGGAGGCAGGTCAATGGTCATGCTCGCCTCCTGGCACTTGCCCGATGTTCACACCTGCACGTTGAACGTCCGCAGCACGTCGTTCAGCGAGGTCTTCTTGTCCGTCGATGCCTTGCGCGTGCCGATCAGCAGGGCGCAGGGGACGTGGAAGGTGCCCGCCGGGAACTCCTTGGGGAGCGTGCCGGGGATGACCACCGAACGCGCCGGGATGCGCCCCTTGGTGATCACCGGCTCCGGGCCCGTCACGTCCACGATGGGGGTGGATGCCGTCAGCACCACGCTGGCCCCCAGCACCGCCTCTTCCTCGACGACCACGCCCTCGACCACGATGCAGCGCGACCCGATGAACGCGCCGTCCTCCACGATCACGGGCGAGGCGCTGGGCGGCTCCAGCACCCCGCCGATTCCCACGCCGCCGGACAGGTGCACGCCCCTGCCGATCTGCGCGCACGAGCCCACGGTGGCCCACGTGTCCACCATCGTCCCCGCGCCCACGTACGCGCCGATGTTCACGTAGCCGGGCATCACCACGCACCCCGGCTCCAGGAAGCTGCCGTAGCGCGCCACGCCGGGCGGCACCACGCGAATGCCCTGCGCCTGCAGGTCCGACTTCGTGCGGATCTTGTCGTAGAAGTGCAGGTCGCCCGCCTCCATGGGCTCCAGCGGCCGCAGGGCAAAGTACAGCAGGATGGCTTCCTTGACCCACGCGTTGACGTGCCACTCGCCGTCGCGCTTTTCCGCCACCCGCACCTCGCCGCGGTCCAGCAGGGCGATCACGCGCTCCACCGCCTGCGCCGTATCGGCGTCCTTCAGCCGCTCGCGATCCTGGTACGCCTCCGAGACCAGCCGCTCCAAGTCCTGCATCCGCTCCTCCCCCGTGGTGATCCGCCGGTTTGCCGGCGCGCAACGTACTGCGGGGTCCATGCCCGCGCGAGTGCGAAGCTGCTTCTTCGGGATGATGGCGCCCGATGTTAGATTGTGTGCCGATCCGCGCAGGCAACCGAAGACGAAGAGCCGATGTCCAGCAATCCAGGCCGCCCCTCCCGTTGGCCCCTCGTGGCGATGGTCGCGGCCTCTCTGGCCGTGATCGTGGGTGCCGGCGTGGCGACGGCGCCCCGCCCGGGGCCCGCCTTTCACGGCACCACCTACACGGGAACCGGCCCCGCGGCGGATTTCGCGCTGACGGACCAGGACGGCCGGCCCACCACGCTGTCCACCTTCCGCGGCACGCCGGTGCTGCTGTTCTTCGGCTATACGAACTGCCCCGACGTCTGCCCGCTGACGCTACAGAAGCTCACCCGGGCCGTGGAGCGCGCCGGCCGCCGAGCCCGCGACACGCGGATCGTGCTGGTGACGCTGGACCCGGAGCGCGACACCCCCGCGGTCCTCAAGGCCTACGCCTCCCGCTTCGGCGACGGCATCGTGGCGCTGACGGGCGACAGTGCGTCGCTGGCCCAGGCTCGCCGGGGGTACGGCGCATACGTGATGATCGCCGACTCGGCGCAGCCCCGCGCCGCCCACGGCGAGCACGGCGAGCACGCGCCGAAGCCGGCGGGCCTGCTGGCGCACCCCGGCGCGGTGTACGGCATCGACCGGCGCGGCGACCTGCAGGTGATCATCTCCGACGCCGCCAGCCCCGAGCAGGCCGAGCACGACATTCGCACGCTCGCCCGGATGTAGCGGGCTCGCTTCACGGCACTTCTCTGGCCCCTGCCGCGCCCCCGGCGCGCCGCGTGCATGTGACCCGCGGCTTTTCCGGGCGTCCTGTACTCACAGAAAACGAATGCCTCCACATCGGCGCGCGTCGGACACGGGGTGGGTGAAGATGGTGGGCTGGGCCGCGTGCGTGGTGCTGGCCGGCTCGCTCACCTACACCTTCATCCGTGCGCTCACGCAGGGTCCCGAAGGCATCGACCCGCTCTTCTTCGGGCTGCAGACGCTGGCCAGCACCCTCTTCCTGGTGTACAGCCTGCGCCTCAAGAACCGCATCTTCGTGGTGGCGAACGCCGTGGCCGTCGCCAACGCCGTCGGCACGCTGGTCGTGGCGCTGACCGCCAGGGGAAACTGACTGAGCGACGCTCACCGGAAGACGGCGGAACTACTGTGATTTTCGGCTTGACGAGGGTGGCCGCCGGGCAGTATCGTGCGCACCGGAAAGCCTGCCATTCCCGTCGCGCAGCATTGCATCGCCCCCGATCCGGGCGCGAACCGTTGGGCCCTCACACCACTTCCAGGGAGATCGTATGAGACGAAGTCTGGCCATCGCCAGTGCCGCGGCGGCCGTGAGCGTGGCGGCCGGAGCCCCGCTGCACGCGCAGGGCTCCATGGTCGATCAGCAGAGCGCCTGCATGGCGGCGCGCGCCGGCGCCGGCGTGGCGCTGCCGTGCGACGACGGCTCTACGGTGTGGTTCAACCCCGCCGGAATGGCGACGAGCCCCTCGGCCATCGGGGTGGGCGTGGCGCTGGTGCGCGCGGGCAACACCTTCAAGTACGATCCCGGAATGGCGCCGACGTCGGACAACACCATCGAGCGCGAGGACGCCACGGTTCCGGTTCCGCAGGCGTACGTGAACTTCCGCGCCAGCGAGCGGCTGGCCGTGGGCGTCAGCGCGCTGGCGCCGTACGGCCTGGGGCTGGAATGGGACGTGTGCCCCGCCACGACCCCCCGCTGCAGCACCACCAACTTCGAGGGCCGCTTCACCGGGTACGACAACCAGCTGCGCGGCTTCTACATTCAGCCCACCGTGGCGTACCAGGTGATCCCCGGCCGGCTTTCGCTGGGCGCGGGCCTGGACTACGTGATGGGGAAGATCGACGTCAGCCGCCGGCAGTTCGGCCCCGAGACCGTGGGGCTGGGCAGCACCGAGGTGGCCGACGTGAACCTGTTTGGCGAAGGCACCGGCTGGACGTACCACCTGGGCGGCATGCTGCAGCTGGGTGAAGGCGCGTACCTGGGCGCCCGCTACCTGGGTTCGGCCGAGGTTGACCTGGACGGCGATGCCACCTTCGCCCCCGTGAAGACGGGCAACGATCCCGTGGACGCGGTGATCGCGGCCGGCCTGCCCAAGGACCAGGGCGTCGGCACCACGCTCACCTTTCCCAGCCAGGTGGTGGTGGGCGTGGGCGCGCGGGTGCACCCCCGCATCAACCTGATGGGCGACTTCCAGCGCACCCACTGGTCCAGCTTCGACGTGCTGCCGGTGGAGTTCGAGACCGCCGCGCCCGACACGCTGGTGCTGGGCTACAACGACGCCAACACCTTCCGCCTGGCCGCCGACTTCCAGGCGACGGACGCGCTGGTGGTGCGCGCGGGGTTCCGCTACAACGAGGCGGCGACGCCCCGCGCCACGCCGCTGCTTCCCGAGGGTGAGCGCAACTACTACTCGCTGGGGCTGGGCTACCGCGTGACGCGCGCGCTCTCGACGGACTTCTCGTTCCAGTACATCAACCAGCCGCCGCGCGCGGGCGCCGTGCTCCCGGGCGGGCCCCGGGCCGGCATCTACGAGTCGCGCGGCATGGTCTTCAACTTCACGCTGGCGTACCGCTTCGGCGGGGCCGCCGAGCAGCCCTGATGCGCACACCCCGAACGGAACTGGCTGAAGGAGATCATCGCATGAAGAAGAGATCGCTGGGTACCGTGCTGCGCGCCGCGGCGCTGGCCGGCACGGTGCTGCTCGGCGCCTGCGTGGACGGCGGCGACGAGCTGCTGTCGCCGCGCGTGCCGCTCGCCGGTGGCGCGCTGTTCCAACGCTACGTGTCGCTGGGCAACTCCATTACCGCGGGCTACCAGTCCGGCGGCATCAACGACAGCCTGCAGACCCGGGCCTACCCGGTGCTGCTGGCTGAGCGCGCGGGGGGCCAGTTCTACGCGCCGCTGATCGCGCGCCCCGGGTGCCCGCGCCCGTTCCTGGCGCCGCTGGGCGCCACGGGACGGCTCGGCACCGCGGATAGCTGCACACGCATCGACAACCCGCCGTTCGTCAGCAACCTGGCGGTTCCGGGCGAGCGCCTGCGCGACCTGATGGTGTTCCCGTCGGGGCAGCTCGGCCAGCTCCACACCCTGATCGTGGGCCCGCGCACGCAGGTGCGGGCCATGATCGAGTCCCAGCCGACGTTCGTGTCGGTGTGGATCGGGAACAACGACGCGCTCGAGGCTTCGGTCAGCGGCATCCTGGGGCCGCGATCCCCCGGCGCCGACTCGTCGCTTACCCCGCTGGCCACCTTCCAGGCGCAGCTGAACGCGCTGGTGGATTCCATCAAGATCGCCGCCCCGCAGGGCGCCATGCTGGTGGGCGTGGTGAACGCGGTACAGGCCGCCCCCATCATCCAGCCGGGCGCGTACTTCTTCCTGGCGCGCGACGCGGCTACGGGGCGGTTCAACGGCAAGTCGGTGAACGCCAACTGCTCGCCAGTGAACGCGCTCGGCCAGCCCAATCCGCTGGCGGCGAACATGGTGTCGTTTCAGATCGTCGGCGACACCCTCTTCCCCGAGATCAACTGCGATCCAGCCTCCTTCCCGGTAGGTGACCCCCGCCGCGGCGCCTACGTGCTCGACACCAGCGAGCAGGCCATCGTCGGGGCCCGCGTGAACGCATTCAACGCGGCCATCCAGCAGGCCGCGACGGCGAACAACTGGCTGTACGTGGACCCGAACCAGGTTCTGCTGCCTTTCCTGCAGAACAACAAGGGCGAGGGCGCTACCCCGGTGGTCGCCGGCCGCTACCAGTACCTGCGCAAGTGCCAGGCGCTGGGTTCGGCAACGACCGCCGCCCAGTTCCAGGCGGCGGTGCTCAACTCGTGCCCGGTGCCGGGCGCCACACAGGCACCAAACTTCTTCGGAGCGCTGATGTCCTTCGACGGCGTGCACCCCTCCACGGCGGCGCACGTGATCCTGGCGAACGCGTTCGCCGCGGCGATCAACGCGAAGTACGGCACCTCCATTCCGACCAGCTGATCCACGCTGGTTCCGGACCGAGAACGGCCCCTCCCGCATGTCCGGGGGGCCGTTCTCGTCTCGATCCGCGTCCTCCTCCCGCTCACCCGCCGGCGAAGCGGATCTCCGGGGGTGCCTCGATCTCGCCGATCTCCGCGGCCAGCTCGTAGAACTTCGCCAGTCCCTGCAGCATGGGCCCATCCAGCTCGTACGAGAGGTCGGCCCAATAGCGGTCCAGGAACTCCGGCGTGAAGCCGAAGTGCGCGGCGTATCGGTCCGCGAGGGCGGCGCGGTGCTCCAGGCCGTAGGCGCGCGACTCCAGCAGCTCGGCGTGCAGGCGGCCGAGCTGCTCGTCCGTGCCGCCGCCCGCCTGCCAGACGGCGAAGGCGAACGGGAGCCCGGTGTGCTCCATCCACTCCGCGCCCAGGTCGAACCGCGTGGGGACCTCGGGATGAAGCCCCGGTCGCAGCGCCACGTCGCCGATGAACAGCGCCGCGTCGGCCCCGGCGGCGAACGGGTCGTCGCGCGCCTGGTCGAACCAGGTGAACCGTGGCGTGGCGCCCCAGCGAAGCTTCAGCAGCACCTTCAGCAGCACCACCGACGTGGCGGACGCGGTGGGCATCGCCACCGTGCGCCCCGACAGCTCCGCCGGAGGCACGCGGGTGAGAAAGAGGATGCTGCGCACCGGCCCCCTCGAGCCGATTACCAGGTCCGGCAGCACGCGGTAGCCCGCCGCATGCCGGGCGAACTCGATGCTGGAGCAGGGCGCCACGTCGATCCGGCCCCGGTCGAGCAGCCCGTTCAGGTACGAGGGCACCCCTTCGACCACCTGCAGCCACGCCGGCGCCCCGCGGTCCATCAGCCGCGCATGAACGGGAAAGCAGTTGCTGTAGGTGATGTGGCCCAGCCGCAGCCGCCCCTCCGCTCCGTCCCCCTCGGTACCGCCCATCCGCTCGCCATCCGTCGCTCGAAACGAAAACGCCGGCCGCCTTTGCGCGCCGGCCCGGTCCGCCGTGTTCCGGCCAAATGACGAGCACGCTGGCCGCTTGTCAACCGGCCAGCGTGGGCCAGGAGCTACGTGAGCGGGTGAACCCGCCGCTTGGACAGCGGAAAGCTTCGGCCCGGGCGCGCTGACGCGTCGCCGTTCGAGACTTCACCTGCACCCGCACTGCATCGCCGAAGCGCCCGTTGTTATCCCGACGGAGCGGCCAAGCCATTCCTGCCGAGCACCGAACACCGCAGCGACCGAGGTATCCGCCACACACTCGCCCCCGCGGGCCTGAACTGCCGGTTCACCCGAACCGTCTCATCGCCCGCGAACTCACGCAGCACCCACGCGGCTCCTGTTCCGCAGTCGGTCAGGCGCGGGCATGCCGCGCGAGTCCCGCCGCCTCCATCGTCCACGCGCACTGCCGGCCGAGTGTCCTGCACAGGTGACATTCGACATCGGGCGGTTCGATGGCGTCTCGTGCCCATCTCGGTTCGCCCCAATCCGTTGCCTTGCCGCGCCGCGACCGGAACCCCGATTGCCTTGAAGGGCGCCGTCCGGCAGCCGAATCGATGCGGGTGCCGGCTTCACGAAGTCAGATCAGACACATCTGCATAGATCGAACGATGAAGACGAACGCGATGGCGCGGGGCGCGGCGGCCCTGCTGACGATGATGATGCTCGCGGCGTGCGGCGAGGGTACGACGGAGACGGGCGGACGGCCCACGCCGGAGCCGGTGGCCTCGGTGGCCGTGAACCCCGGTGCGCTGACGGTGGAGGTAGGTGCGGAGATGGAGATCGCGGCCGAGCCGCTCTCGGCGGCGGGACGGGTGCTGGCCGGACGCGCGGTGTCGTGGAGCAGCAGCGACGAGGCCGTCGCCAGCGTTTCCGCGGCGGGTCGGGTGACGGCGCGGAACGCGGGTGTGGCGTTCATCCGCGCGACAGTGGAAGGCAAGACGGGCGAGGCGCGGCTGCAGGTGAATGCCCCTGCGCCGCGGGTGGACCGCGTGGTGGTGATGCCCGGTGACCTGGCGCTGTTCGCGGGCGAGGCGCAGACGGTGGTCGCCATCGCCTACACGGCGGAGAGCGCGCCGGTGGGCGGGCTCCCGGTGGCCTGGTCCAGCAGCAACGAGCAGGTGGCGACGGTCGCGGCCGACGGTCGCGTGACGGCGGTGGCCCCGGGCGACGCGGTGATCCGCGCGACCGTGGCGGGTAAGGTGGGCGAGGCCCGCGTGCGGGTGATGCAGCCGCTGCCGGTGGTGGCGCGGGTGGAGGTGACGCCCACGATGGTGCAGCTCAAGCCGGCGGAGACGTGGAACTTCACGGCGCAGGCGCTGTCGGCCGCCGGGCAGTCGATGCCGGGCCTGCCGGTGCAGTGGAGCAGCAGCAACCCGGCCGTGGCGACGGTGGATGCCGCGGGCAAGGTGACGGCGCGCGCGGTGGGAGAGGCCCTGATCCGCGCCACGGCGATGGGCGTGACGGGCGAGGGCCGGGTGGTGGTGCCCGCGCCGCCCGAGCCCGATCCGGAGCCGGTGGTGTTCGACCTGCTGCGAGTGGAGGGCCAGGCGCTGCCCGGTCCGGTGTTCGAGCGGACGCGCGCCGACGGCAAGGTGAACGTGCAGGTGCTGGGCGGATACCTGAAGGCCGACCCGTTCGGCCAGGGCAACACGACGCACTACGAGATCGCGATCTTCCTGACCATCGTGCGCGACGGCGTGTGGATCGACAGCGAGACCTACTTCGACGAGGGCACGGTCGAGCGCACGGAGGACGGCTTCATCTTCCGCTCCTCGGTCACGGACGACTTCACCTACCAGGGCCGCCGCGGCCCGGACAACACGATCGTGGTGACGACGACGGTGGGGCCGACCAGTCCGCTGCGGGAATACACGTTCAAGCGGCCGTAGACACCTTGGGTTAGTAGCGGATGAAGGGCAAGGGCGCCCCGGGCCAGCACCCGGGGCGCCAACTTACGATTCCGGATGGTGACGTCACGGGCCGGCCAGGGCCGCGGGGACAAGCTCCCCAGCCTAATTGCGTGCCGCCTCGGCGAGCCGCTTCGCCACCTCGAAGAAGCTGAAGCCGACCCCGTGATAGCGCCGCTTGATTTCGCTCGACAACGAGTATCCGTATGTGTACTGTAGCGCACCGTCGAAAAGCGAGAGTACAACACCGGAACTCAAGCCGATCTGCTGCCGGTTTTCCTCCACCGCACGGGTAAGCGGGCTCGTGGAATCCGTCGGAGTTGCACGGCTGATCGTCACGCGGCGCGTCCCGAACCTGGGGAACGAGACGTTGAGGCCAATGCCCGGCTCGAGCCAGCGAAGCGGTGAGGAATACCATTCCGAACTGCGCCGTCGGTAGTACGACCAGCTCAGTGACACCCCCAGTGCCGGCTCGAAGTTGCTTGGCGTCACCGCAGTGAATACCCCCGGCACTCCCGTGCTTTGCGCAAGCGCCGCCGCCTCCAGTGAATCGGCCTTCACCCGGGCTCTATACTCACTGCCGAGCCCCGCCCGGTAGAAGAACATGTAGGAATCAGTGACGTTTCGGATCCACCCGAACTGCCGCACTCGCATGCGCAAGTCCAAGGGGCGGCTCATCGCGGCGCTGTCCCGGAAATTGTAGATGTGGAGGAGCAGTTCTGTCCCGGAGGCGATCGGTGCGTTCGACAGCGGGAGGTCGACTTCCTTAAGCGGTCGCAGAAGGTCCAATTGCACCGCGTCCACCTGATCCGAACTGGATGCGCGGCTTGCGAACCTGATCAACTCCTCCAGTCCATTTTCTATCCCACGCAGGATATTTAGCCGATCAGTCAACTCCGATTGCTTTGCCCCGTCCGTGAGGCTGGGTCTAGCCCGGATTGCCGTTACATCTTCTTGAATATTGCGTGCAACCGCCGTGATCACCTCGGGATCGCGCCGGTTCCTCCGGGCAATGATCCTCAGCACGTCGCGAGATTGTTGCGTCGTCAGGCGCGCGACTGCGGGAAGAAGTTCCGTGTGGTGCTCAGCCAGGAGGTGGCTGGCTCCGACGATGTACTCACGCATCCCCTGAAGCCGCGAGATTTGCACGCTCGAATCTGCATGGGCTCTTTCCAGACGCGCGATCCGCTCGGCAAGCTCTACCCGGCGGCCAGAGTCTTCCTCGCGCCAAGCTTCCGCCGTATCGCTCCGCAACTGGGTCAGCGCTGCGTTGGCCGCCGCCAGTTCAGCCCGGTTCTGATCCAAGAACTGCTGAATGCGCCCGAAGCGGTTGTCTCCGGCAGCCGCGGCCCATCGTCTCTCTCGCAACTCCCGGAGTGTCCGGCCTATGATTGCCGAAGTATCCGAAAATTCCATGAGCGCTGTGTGGACATCGGCTGCCGATTGCACGCGCACGGGGCGAGAATCCGCTGCCCGCCCGAGAACGTGGTAGCCAGGCACTTCTACCGGCTGCGAGCCCTCCCGCCCTACGACCTCCGCTGTGATGAGCATGTCCGCCTCAAGATCCGGCTGGGCCGCCATCCACGTCCGGTCGAAATCGATGTGGAGCGTGCTACGCCGATCCACTTCTACGTACGGCCGCAGATGGACGCGCCGAGAGAGAGACTCACTCTGCGTGAGCACGACGTTGGTGTCCCCGTTGACTTTCAATTCATAGATCCGCACGAAGTACCGTGGGTGAAGAACGTCGATATCTCGGTCGCCGGCAGTAGTCACCGGAGCCATCTGTGCGGCAGAGGTCGTGGCGATTAGGGTCCCGACAGCGGCTGAGACGATATGACGCAGTTTCTTCATAGTGGGACCTCATGGGAAAGGATGGGCCGATGGGGGTTCTGCCACGGGCATGGCGTGACTCCCTGGCGAGGTGATTCGAGCCGCCCGCTTCATGAAGGTAGATGGACACACCGGCCTCTTTTCCCCCGCGCTCACCTCGATAGCGGGGCTGGGCGAGAATGCACGCCAACCGTGCGGGATCTACGGTGAGCGGTTGCGGTTGCACCTATGGGGCTGGGGCTGGGGCGGGCACGGCGGAAAAGAACTCGCTTTCTAGGCGCCCATTCCGGTGCTCTTCAGTCCGGTTTTCGGCGATCTGGAGCAGAATGGTCCGGAGGGATGATGCAATGGAGTGGATTGCGCGTACACATGGGCCGCCCTTGGATGAAGAGGGTTAGAACTACGGGCGGGGAGCGGCAGCGCATCAAAGCGCGCCGCCAGTAGGATGTAGATGGACGCGAGAGAGGATTTCCGACCGCAAGCCACGGAAAATGAAGCCGGGCCGACTCCCTTCCTGGAAGCCGGCCCGATGAACTGCGCTTGAACCTGGGATCAACCCTCGCCCTTGCTCTCGTAGTCGTCCTTGAGGCGCGCTACCACCGAGGGATCTGCCAGCGTCGTCGTGTCGCCGAGGGCGCGGCCTTCGGCTATGTCCTTGAGCAGACGGCGCATGATCTTGCCGGAGCGTGTCTTGGGGAGGTCTCCCGCGAAGAGGATGGCGTCGGGGCGCGCGATGGCGCCGATCTTTCGGACCACGTGCTCCGACAGCTCGCGCTTGAGCTCGTCCGTGGGCGCCAAGCCGTCCTTGAGCGTCACGAACGCCGCCACCGCCTGCCCTTTCAGCTCGTGCGCCTTGCCCACGACCGCGGCCTCGGCGACGGCGGGGTGGTCCACCAGCGCGCTCTCCACCTCCATGGTGCCGATGCGGTGGCCCGCCACGTTCAGCACGTCGTCGATGCGGCCGATCACCCAGAAGTAGCCGCGCTCGTCACGCTTGGCGCCATCCCCCGGAAAGTACACCCCCTCGCCCGGCTGGTCGCCGGCGACCGTCATCCCCTGCCACTTGCTCCAGTACGTGTCGCGGAAGCGCTCCGGGTCTCCCCAGATGCCGCGCAGCATGGAGGGCCACGGGCGCCGGATGGCCAGGAAGCCGCCTCCCGCGTCGATGCAGTCGCCCTGCAGCGTCAGGATGTCGGCGTGGATGCCGGGAAAGGTGCGCGTGGCCGAGCCGGGCACCGTTTCCGTCACCCCCGGCAGCGGCGTAATCATGATGGCGCCCGTTTCCGTCTGCCACCACGTGTCGACGATGGGGCACCGCTCGTGCCCGATGTTCAGGTGGTACCAGATCCACGCCTCGGGGTTGATGGGCTCGCCCACCGTGCCCAGCAGGCGCAGCGACGACAGGTCGAACCTGGACGGCCACTCGGTGCCCCACTTCATGAACGCGCGGATGGCCGTCGGCGCGGTGTAGAAGATGGTGACCTTGTAGTCCTGGATGATCTTCCAGAACCGGCCGCGGTCCGGCGCGTCGGGCGCGCCCTCGTACATCAGCACCGTGGCGCCGTTCGCCAGCGGACCGTACACCAGGTACGAGTGCCCCGTCACCCACCCGACATCGGCCGTGCACCAGTAGACGTCGTCCTCCTTGAGGTCGAACACCCACTTGGTGGTGGCGTACGCCTGCGTCAGGTATCCGCCGGTGGTGTGCATGATCCCCTTGGGCTTCCCCGTCGTGCCCGAGGTGTAGAGGATGTACAGCAGGTCCTCGGCATCCATCTCCTCGGCCGGGGCCTCCGCGCCCTCGCCGGCGACGACGTCGTGCCACCACAGGTCGCGCCCGTCCTCCATCTGCGCTCCACCGACCGCCTCGCCCTCCACGTGGCGGCGGACGACCAGGACGTGCTCGATGGACGGGCATCCCCCCTGTTCCGTCAGCGCCTCGTCGGCCGCGCGCTTCAGCGGGACGATGCCGCCGCGACGGTATCCGCCATCGGCCGTGATCAGCAGGCGGGCCTTGGCGTCGTTGATGCGGTCGCGCAGCGACTCCGACGAGAATCCGCCGAACACCACCGAGTGGGCCGCGCCGATGCGCGCGCAGGCCAGCATGGCGACGGCCGCCTCGGGGATCATGGGCAGGTAGATGGCCACGCGGTCGCCCTTGCCGACGCCCAGCTTGCGCAGCGCGTTGGCGGCGCGGCAGACCTCGGCGTGAAGCTCCTCGTACGTGAACGACTTGCGGTCGCCCGGCTCACCCTCCCACAGCAGCGCGGTCTTGGTGCGGCGTGGACCGTCCAGGTGGCGGTCCAGGCAGTTGTACGCCGCGTTCAGCGTTCCGCCCACGAACCATTTGGCGAACGGCGGCTCCCACTCCAGCACCTGGTCCCACGGGCGGAACCAGTGGAGCTCGCCGGCCCAGCGCGCCCAGTACGCCTCGGGATCGGCCTCGGCCTGCTCGTAGATGGCGGGATCGGACACGTGCGCCTGCCGGGCGAACTCGGGCGGCGGCGGAAAGCTGCGGTCTTCGGTAAGGAGCGAGTCGAGGGTCTGCTCGGAGGCCATCCGGAGATCTCCTGTGCGCGATCGATGTCGGGTGAAGGTGCGTCCGCCCGCCCTGCAAGTCCCGCACGAGCCTTGCGGGGAGCGCGGAGCAGGCACAGCTTCCGGCGAAGCAGCCGGATCGGACGTTCGCTCGCCAAGCTATCCCGCGACGGGACCAAGCCGCAAACCGTCGTGCCACCTCTCCCGGGGACCCGCATCCGCCGATGACCGACACCGCCTATTTCGACGAACACGGCCCGGTGGGCCCCGCCGACAAGAAGACGATCCGCACGGTGATCGCCGCGTCGGCCGTGGGGACGATGATCGAGTGGTACGACTTCTACATCTTCGGCAGCCTGGCCACCATCATCGCCGGGCACTTCTTTCCGCAGGGAAACACCACGCTGGCGCTGGTGCAGACGCTGGCGACATTTGCCGCCGGCTTCGCGGCGCGGCCGTTCGGCGCGCTGGTGTTCGGCCGCGTGGGCGACCGGGTGGGCCGCAAGTACGCCTTCCTGGTGACGCTGGTGATCATGGGCGGGGCTACGTTCGTCATCGGCCTGCTTCCCGGGTACGCCAGCATCGGCATCTTCGCGCCCATGACGCTGCTGGTGCTACGGCTTCTGCAGGGGCTGGCGCTGGGCGGCGAGTACGGCGGCGCGGCCACGTACGTGGCGGAACATGTGCCCAACAACAAGCGCGGCTACTACACGGCGTTCATCCAGACCACGGCCACGCTGGGCCTGTTCGTGTCGCTGGTGGTGATCCTGCTGGTGCGCAACGCCATGTCCACCGAGGACTGGGAGCGCTGGGGATGGCGGATTCCGTTCCTGCTTTCCGCGGTGCTGGTGCTGGTGTCGCTGTTCATCCGCATGCGCCTGGCCGAGAGCCCGCTCTTCACCCGCATGAAGGCGCAGGGCAAGACGTCGGACGCGCCGGTGGCCGAAAGCCTGGGCTCGGTTTCGCGGTGGCAGACCATGCTGACGGTGCTGTGGGGCGCGGCGGCGGGGCAGGCGGTGGTGTGGTACACGGGCCAGTTCTATGCGCTCACCTGGCTGGAAAGCGTGGGCAAGGTGGATTTCGTGGACACCCGCACCATCATCGCCGTGGCGCTGGCGGCGGCGACGCCGTTCTTCATCGTCTTTGGCGCGCTGTCTGACCGGGTGGGGCGCAAGAAGGTGATGATGACGGGCAACCTGCTGGCGGCCATCTTCATCATCCCCATCTTTGCGCTGATGTGGCGGTTCACGCCGGCGGGGGGCACGTACAACCCGGTGATGCTCACGGTGTGCGTGTTCATGCTGGTGATCCTGGTGACCATCGTGTACGGGCCCATCGCGGCGTTCCTGGTGGAGAGCTTTCCGGCGCGGGTGCGGTACACGTCGGTTTCGCTGCCCTACCACGTGGGCAATGGCTACTTCGGGGGATTCCTGCCGGTGATCGCCACGGCGGTGTCGGCGGCGGCGATGGCCAACCCGGGCGCCTTTCCCGTCGCGGCCCGCTACGCCGGGCTGATCTATCCCGTCGCGGTAGCGACCATCACCTTCATCATCGGGTCGCTGCTGCTGCGCGAGACCGCGCATGTGGACATCCACGACGAGAACCACGTGGCGGTAGACCCGCGTCCCCAGCCGCTGGTGTTCGGCGTGCTGGTGGCGCTGACGTTCATCGCGCTGCTGATGGCGGACCTGTTCCTGCTGCCGACGTTTACGCCCGAGGGCCAGCCGCCGTACGTACAGTACGTGTTCCGGGGACTGGTGGTGATCGTGATCGCCGCGTCGCTGCTGCCCCGGATGCTGCGGAGGCGGTAGGTTCCCCCTCCCCCGGCCCCTCCCCCGCAAACGGCGCGGGAGAGGAGAGGACGGCGGGATTGGTGTGGGGCGAAAAGACGTGCGCCGGCCTCGGCGCTACTGGGGCGGTTGAAACCGCGGCAACAACGGCCCAAAGTCCGCCTTCGCGGACTGCATGCGTAGTCACGCGCACGGGGCCAGCCGAAGTGCAGTCGAATTCTCCTTCCCCCGCTTGCGGGGGAGAGGGCCGGGGAGAGAGGGCGGCCAGGGGACTGCGCCGGAGCCGTCGAAGCGCGCCAGATCCCGTCCATCCGAGCCCCACCCGGCGCGAAGTCCCGGACCCGCACTTCCCTACTGTTTCCCCCATCCCCTTGCCCCGCGAGAGCCATGACCGAACCTCGCCCCCACCCTCCCGAGTTCGTGCAGGCCTGCGAAGGCGCCATCGAGCGGCTGCTCGCGCTCAAGGCCGCCGGGCCGATGGAGCGCGGAGCGCTGCTTCCCGCCATCCACGAGGCGCTGGCGAGCATCGGGGAACGATTGGCGGAGCTGGACTGGGAGGACGAGCGATTCGCGCGCGAGCAGGGAACGGTTCAGGACGCCGCTTCGGCGCTCGGCGCCATCGCGCTGGACCGAGGCGGGCCGCAGGTGCCGCGCTACGTGGACCGCATCATCGACGATCTGCGCCGCATCGCGACGGGATGACCCTCCGGTGCCGCCCGGTTGGCGCGCACCGCCGGACGCCGCTTTCTGTATTCTCCACACACCGATTCCCGCTCTCCTCGCGACGCAATCTCTTCACAGCCGTGCGTCATGGCGCGAAGCCCCGAAAAGGGCGGGCGCAGGCGCTCCAGTCCCTTGGTACCGCACCGTTTGGGACGCTCGCATCCCGATTCTTCCCGTCTCGTGGCCGCTCCGGCGCGGGTTCGGCAAAGGGCCCCCGGCGAGTCTTTCACGCCGTTTCGACCACGCCCACCACTCCCAGGCACGGACGACGCTACGGTGCGGACGGCTGCAAGACTATGGCGTGGAAAGAACATAGGCATTACAATGGTGACTCGCCGTTCAAAGCTCATTCCGCCAGAGCGTCCGCTTCCTTGCCATGCTCCGCAGCTCCACACGCGCCGTGCGTCGCACGGCCGCGCGGGAGCGCTTCCCGGGCCATCGCGAGTCGAACGGCGGCGGACGTCATGCGCGGCAGCCCGGTGACGCAGCGCCTGCCCGCCCCGGCCGGCGCCCGGACCCTCCTCCACCCCAAGCACCTCCAGCCCACACACCCTGATGAAGATCGGCGCCCGTCCCCTGCTGGTTCTGCATAGCAACGAGGCCTTCCGCGAGCGCGTCCGCAAGGTGGCGGGCCGCGAATACACGTTCCAGGCGGTGCCCGACTGGCCGTCGCTGGAAGAAGCGGTGCGCGACTCTCCACCCTCCGCGCTGGTGGTGGTGAACCCGTACGAAGAGGTGTACGGCACGACCGGCCCGTCGCCCAGCCTCAAGTCGCTGCTGGTGGAGTTTCCCTCGACGGCGGTGTTCGCCGCGATGGAGATCAAGCCCACGCGCATGGACGACCTGCGCACGCTGGGCAAGTGGGGCGTGGTGCAGGTGATCTCCATCTCGCACGACGACACGCCGCAGGCCATGGTGCAGCGCTTTCGCGCCGCGCAGGGCCGGCCGCTGAAGGCGCTGCTGGAGAACGTGCTGCCCGCCGACACGCCGGGGCGCGCGCGCGCCATCGTCGACGCGGCGGCCGAGGTGGTGGCGGTGGGTGGACACGGGCGCGACCTGGCGCGCCAGCTTCGCCTCTCGCGCCGCACGCTGCTGCGCTGGTGCGAGCGCGCCGAGCTGCCGCCCCCGCGCAAGCTGCTGGCGTGGATGCGCATTCTCCTGGCCGCCGAGCTGCTGGACGACCCGGGCCGCACCGTGCTCTCGGTGGCCCACGCCTGCGGCTACTCGTCGGACAGCGGACTGCGACGCGTGACGCAGAAGTTCGTGGGCAGCAGCCCCACCGAGCTTCGCCGCCGCGGCGCCTTTGCCCGCTCGTCCAAGGTGTTCCTGGAGGTGCTGGCGCGGTACCGCGAGGAGAACGCGAACGTCGCGTAGCCCCTGGAAGGACAGTTTCACGCAGAGGTCGCAGAGGGAACCGAGAGGACGCAGAGAGCGAGCGAAGTTCTCTGCGTCCTCTCTGTCTTCTCTGCGTCCTCTGCGTGAAACAGTGGTTCAGTCGTCCCAGCCGTCGTCGGAGGCATCCACGGTCACCTGCGCGGCGCCGTCAGGGCCGTAGCGCACGCCTACCTGCCAGGGGCGGCAGCACACCTGGCAGTCTTCCACGTACTCCTGCCGCGGGCCGCTTCCCGGGTCCAGCGCCATCTCCATCTCCTCGCCGCAGTAGGGGCACTGCACGAGCGCGACGGTGTCGGCGGTGCCGTCGCCCAGGGGGAACTCCGCGTCGAGCGCCTCGTCGTCCGCGTCCTCGGGCGGCATCTGGATGTAGATCATCGTTTCCGTGGTGCACTTCGTTGCGGTCCGCGAGACAGCCGAGATGGCCTTTCCCGGCGCGACCGGCTATCTTCCGCCGCGGCCCTTCCCGGCCGCGACGCGGGCGCGGAGAGATCCGCGCCCTTTGCCTACCCGCAAGAATCCACGCCCATGAACCGCCTTCGTCCGCTCGCCTGCGCGGCCATCCTGCTGGTGGCAGCCACGCTTTCCACCGCGGCCTGCGCACAGCCGGGGGGCTCCGGCACGCAGGGCGCCGATGCGGCCCAGACCCCTGCCGCCCTGATCGCTCGGGCCGACAGCGGACGCTACAAGGGTTCCGCGACCGCCACGATGACCATCGTCGAGGTATCGGACTTCCAGTGCCCGTACTGCCGCGAGTTCGCCACCACCACGTATCCCCGCATCGACAGCGCGTACGTGCGCACCGGGCGGGTGCGAATGCTGTACATCCACCTCCCGCTGGCCAACCACCAGCAGGCGTTCGCCGCGGCCGAAGCGTCGATGTGCGCCTCGGCGCAGGACAAGTTCTGGCCCATGCACGATCGCCTGTTCGCCACGCAGCGCGAGTGGTCGGGGCAGGCGAACGCCACCGAGCGGTTCGAGGGATTCGCGCAGGAGCTTCGGCTGGACATGGACGCGTTCCGCGACTGCACCCGCAACGACCGCGTGGCCTCGCTGATCGTCGGCGACGCCATGCAGGCATCCCAGGCCGGCATCCAGGGCACGCCCACGTTCATCCTCGGCAGCCGCGGCGGCCAGCAGATGATGACCGGCGCCGTGCCGTACGAGCAGCTCTCGGCCACGATCGATTCGCTGCTGAACGCGCCCGCGCCCGCCCCGCCGGCCCCCTGATCCGCGGACGCACTCACGGCATCGGCCCTCCCCCGCGGCGCGGTGGAGGGCCGATCCTGTTTTGCCGCGGGGAGGGAAGATCTCAGTCCTGCTCGCCGTCCCCGATCACCGCGGCCGAGACCAGGCGTCCCATGTCGACGAAGAGCTGGCGCGTGACCGACTCCTCCTCGCGAAGCAGGTCTACCAGCCGCTCGTAGCGCGACAGCATGTCCAGCGGCACGTGCACCGTTTCGGGGTGGAACGTTCCCTGGTCTGCGAACAGCAGCCGCACGCGCACGGTCTGCCCCGGAGTCTGCGACATCCTCGTTGCTCCCGAAAATTCAGTGAACCCGCGCCCTACCGGGCCTGCCGCAGCCCCGGAAGGGAAAGCAGGAAGATCAACGTGATCAGCACGGCCGACACCACGCACCACTGGCACCACGCGTGGATGACCGCCGCTTCCAGGTACGTGAGGTAGGCCGAGAACAGCACTCCCACCGCCGACATGCCGAACAGCGCCAGCGCCACCCACCGCTCGCGCTCGAACCGCGGCTGAATGCCCAGCATGGCCACCACCAGGATGGCGACGTACGCGGCCACGCCGTAGTAGGCCACGGGCAGGCCCAGGAAGTACGCGTACTGCGACGTCTGCACCTTTTCGCACGAGCCGATCTGGCACTGGATGACGCCCAGCATTCCCATCTTGTACATCGACAGGTACGCGGCCACAAGCAGCCCGATCAGCGCCAGCACGGCGATGGCCATGCGCGCCACCGGCGGACGCTCTTCCAGCTCGCCGGGCAGGCCGCCCGCCAGCGCGTCCGTCACGCGGCGCTGTCGGCGGCGGGAGCGGCCGCGCCACCCGTGGCCGGCGCGGCGGCCGCACCGGCAGCCGGGGCCGCGGCGCCGCCGCTCTCCTGGCGGATCAGCTGCTCCCACTCGGCGCGGGTGCCGGGGGTGTCGTTGATCTTCTTGCCGTTGATGAACAGCGTGGGCGTGCCGCCGACGCCCAGCGAAGTGCCCAGCTGGTACGACTCCGACACTTCCTTCTGGTACTTGTCGGAGCGCAGGCACTGGGTGAAGGCGCCCACGTCCAGCCCCTCGGCCTCGGCGTACTCGATGAAGATGTCGTCGGCGCTGCCGGAGCTGGACCACTGGCTCTGCCCGCCGAACACGCGGTCGTGGTACGGCCAGAACTTGTCCTGCTCGTTGGCGCAGCGGCCCGCGCGCGAAGCGATCACCGCGTTCTGGTGGATCTGCGTAAGCGGAAAGTCGTACCAGACGAAGCGCACGGTGCCGTTGTCGATCCACTCCTGCAGCAGCGGCTCGGAGAACTGGGCGAACTTGCCGCAGCCGGGGCACTGGAAGTCGGCGAACTCGAAAATCACCACCGGCGCGTCCGCGCGGCCCTTGCTGATGCCGGGAACCCGGTTCAGCTGGTCGGGCGCCATGACCACGGGGCTCAGCGTGGTGGCGGGGTTGCCTCCGCCGCCGCCCATCTGCCGGAACAGCAGGAAGGCGCCGCCCAGCGCGACGACACCCAGGATCGCGTAGAACGGCAGCATGTTGGAGCGCCGGGGCCGGGGCTGGGGCGCGGGACGGGGCACGGTCTTCCTCCGGATGCGTGTGCGTGCGCGACTGCGCGTGCGTGGACGGCAAACAATAACCGCCGCGCCGCGCCGCGTGCAAGCCGCCGCCGGAACGCTCCTTGCGCTCGTGGGCCACCCTAACGCTCTCCTCATCCAGGCGGAACGGATGGACATCAGGATGGTTCGCGGGCGCGAGTCCCGCGCATGGCTGTGGGTGACGGTGCTGGCGCTGTCGTCGATGCTGCTGCTGGTGGCGGCCGCGGTGTTCGGCGACAGCACCATGAGCTCCAAGAGAAAGGTGGGGGCCCTGGCCGGCTTTGGCGCGGACCGCGCGCCGGTGCTGCCCATGGAGGCCCAGCTGTTCGAATCGCTCCTGCCGCTCGACACGCGCGAGCTGGGCCGGCTGGTGCACCTGACGGCCACGTCCGAAAGCCGGCAGCGCAACCTGGCGGTGTGGGTGCGCACGGCCAACGGGCGCCGCATCCTGGTGCGGTTCGAGCCCGAGCCGCCGGCCAGCGCCCTGCGCTCGCTGGGGCCCGGCTCGCGGCTGGAGGTGAACGGCTACCTCCAGCGGATCTCTCGCGCCGAGTTCGACATGTGGATGGACACGCTGGGGGTGCGCATCCCCCGGCCGCGCCCCGGCACCAAGTTCGGCGACGTGCCCGACAGCGGGTTCGCCAAGATCGACTCGCTGTTCATCAAGGACTTCTACGTTTCCGTGCGTCCCGAGGGGCTGCGCGGGGTGCGCTCCACGACGGAGCTTCGCCCCGACACGTCGCTGGCCACGCCGGCCTTCCCGGCCGTACCGGGCATGGGGGGCGGCGCGGCGGCTCCCGCCGGGGGTGCGGCCGGCGCCACGGGCGCGGGCGCGGCCACCCCGGCCATCGGTGCGCCGCCCCCCGACACGGCGAGGGGCGACGGCGGGTGAACTGGACGCCCTCCGCGCTCGACCGGCTCGAGCGCGCCATGGACGAGGGGGCTCGAATCCAGATGCGGCGGAGGGGAACGGAGATCACCATGGTTCCCTCGCGCCTGCGCCACGACTACGGCGGCGAGATCCTGATCGGGCACCACCTGGGCACCGGCGACCGGGTGGAGGTGCCGCTGGACGAGGTAGACGATTTCGTCGTGCTGGATTGAGCGGCTGAGGTGCGATCAACGGAGGTGCCTGGAAGCCCGGGAAGCCGCACGCCGCACCTGCCGAATCGCACGTTGTCATCCCGATGAGCGGCCAACTCAGCCCCAGCCCTCACACAGTGGCCGGCAGCGACTGAGGGATCCGCCACACACTGCGGGTACCCGCTCCACCCTTCCGGCAACACCAATCCTTCTCCTTCGAGGTTACGGGCTTACCGCGTTCCGAGCGGCGGGTTCACCCGCCGCCGCCCGGCCGAGGCCTCGGCTGTTGCTCGACGCTGACGAACGCGATTCCGCCGCCTCACCGGTCCGGTGTTTCCGCCGCGCCGGGGCAACACGCGGGGGTGTGTGGCGGATCCCTCAGTCGCTGCGGTCTACGGTGTACGGGCCGGGTTCACCGGGGCCGCTCCTTCGGGATGACACCTGGGGCTCACGTCGCGCCCGCGGTCTCGATCGCACCGCACGAATCCGCGAACTCGCGTGCCGCCTGGGCGAAGGCCCAGAACAGCCGCCGGTCGGGATCGCGAGAATCGCTGGCGGAGCCGTGCGCCTCGCCGCGCTCGGGGTGCCACTGCACGCCGCACAGCCACGGGTGATCGACGCCCTCCACCCCCTCGATCACCCCGTCCTCGGCCCAGACGGTGGCGCGCAGGCCGGGCGCCAGGTCGCGGATGGCCTGGTGGTGGAACGAGTTGATGTGAAGCTCAGCCGTGCCGAACACGCGCTCCAGGCTGGACCCCGGCTGCACCCGCCCCGCATGCCACCGCACGTTCCACGGCGCCGCCTGCTCGTGCAGCAGGTCGCCGCCCAGCTCCGAGGGAATGTCCTGGTACAGCGTGCCGCCCAGCGCCACGTTCAGCACCTGGATGCCCCGGCAGATGGCCAGCACCGGCATGCGCCGGCCCAGCGCCTCGTGCACGGCGGCAATCTCCATCGCGTCCCGGGCGGGATTGACGTCGCCCAGCGCGGGATGCGGCGAGTGGCCGTAGCGCGAGGGCTCCACGTCTTCGCCCCCACTCAGCAGCAGCCCGTGGCAGATGGAAAGGATGCCGCGCAGCGCCTGGTCCGAGTGCGCGGGGGTGAGCAGGACGGGCGTGGCCCCGGCCGCGTCGAGCGCGGTCAGGTACTGGGCGTTCAGCTGCACCCGCGGCAGCCCGTGCGAGCCGCCGGGCCACATGGTGGTGGTGACGGCGACCAGGGGACGGAACGTCATGGTCTGGCAGTACAGAAGGAGCGAATCGTTCTCGAAAACGGGAACCACGACAGCAGGAACAGCGCCGCGGGTGCCGGGGAAGACCCGGCACCCGCGGCGCATTCGTGCGGTTGGTTCCGTTCCGGCTTCAGGCCGCCGCCGGCGCGGCCGCCACGCAGATGCGGTTGCGCCCGCCCTGCTTGGCCTGGTACAGCGCCGTGTCGGCCAGCGAGATCAGCTCCTCGGCGCTGCAGGCGTCGGACTCGGGCCAGGAAACCACGCCGGCGCTTACGCTGGCCTGCACCCGCGTTTCGCCGAACAGGAAGGGGATGGACGACAGGTGGGCGCGCGCCCGCTCGGCAAAGGCCGACGCGCCCGCCGACGGGGTGGCGGGAAGCACCACCACGAACTCGTCGCCGCCCAGCCGGCCGGCGCGGTCGTTGGCGCGCAGCCCCTCGGAGCCCAGCCACTGGCCCAGCGCCCGGAGCACGGTGTCGCCCGCCAGGTGCCCGCAGCCGTCGTTGATCTCCTTGAAGTGGTCCAGGTCCAGCAGCACCACGCTCAGCGGGTTTCCCGTGCGGCGCGAGCTGTCCATCTGCTTGCCCAGGTACCCGATGATGGAGCGGCGGCTGTCGCAGCCGGTGAGCTCGTCGGTGTGCGCCAGGTCGTGAAGCTGCTTGCGCTGGTCCACCAGCTTCTGGAACAGCTGCACCCGCCCGCACGCCTGCACGATGGCCTCCACCACGCGCTCGGCCAGCTCGGCGGCCTCGTCGCCCAGCAGCGGCTCGTCGACGGTGGACCGCTCCACGAACAGCCCCGTCATCTGCTCGGTAATGGGAAACGGCACCACGATCACCGACCGCAGCGGCGTGGGGAGCCCGCGCCGCTCCCACTCGCCCCGCACGCCGTCGAACAGCGGCGAGGTCGCCACGTCGCGCACCACCACCGGACGGCGCGTGGCCAGCGCCTCGCGCACCTCGGGATACAGGCTCAGCTTCAGCTCCAGCCCGTCGGTGAGCTCGGCCTCGGACGAGGCGGCCACGCGCGCCACGTCTTCTCCCGCCTGCACCACCAGCACCGAGCAGCGGCCCACGCCCAGGATCTCGGAGGTGCGCGAGGTCACCAGGTGGAACATCTCGTCGGCCGTCACCACGCGGTTCAGCTCGCGGATCAGGTCGATGGCCTGCAGCCGCATGCGCGCCTGCTCGCGGGCCCGGCGCAGCTCCTGGTTGCGCACCACGTGCCGCTCCACGCGCGCCAGCAGCTCGTCCAGGCGAAACGGCTTCGTGAGGAAGTCCACCGCGCCGTCGCGCAGCGCCGACACGGGAAGGGCGCCGTCGTTGGTGGCGGTGATCAGCACGACGGGGATGTCCAGCCAGCGGGGGTCCAGGCGCAGGGCCCGAAGCACCTCCAGCCCGGTCATCTCGGGCATCATCACGTCCAGCAGCAGCAGGTCGGGCGCTTCCGTCGCCTGCTCCAGCAGGTCCAGGACGCCGCGGCCGCTGGTGGCGGTGCGGACCGTGTACCCCGTTACGCGCAGCGCGCGGTCGAGGCCCTGCAGGATGGACGGGTTGTCGTCGGCGACGAAGACGGTGGCACTGGTGTTCATGTGCGTGCTACTGCCGTACGGGCGCGGGCTCGACAGGCCTGGCGCGCATGAATAGAAGCGGGCGCCGGCCAGAAGGGGGCCGCGCCGGACTTTTGTCGTTCGTTCGGGATCGGGCTGCGCCGGAAGGACTCGGGTGGACGGCCCGGGGAGCGGCGATGCACGCCGCCCTACGCCAGCGGGCAAGGACCGGACCATGCGTCAACGCCGAATTTCCGACGCACCACGAGGGATCTCGCGCCTCGCCCAGGCGCAACTGAGGCAAAGACGCCGCACACCGCACCAGGCGTGCCCCAGGCCGGTCGCCCGGTCCGGATCGTGCCTTGCTCCTGCGCGTACCCACGCGCCCGCGCCGTGCCGCGGTTCACGCAAACATTTGATTTAACCCGGCGAGTCCCCTGCCGCAATCGTCCATCGATCACCCGCGTTTCCGGGCCTGGGTCGCCCGGCTGGGCGCGGCGGCCCTGGTCGCGCTGTCCGCCGGCTGCCGCGAGGCCCCGTCGCCCTGGTCGCCCGAGCAGGCGGCGCGCATGCCCCTGCGCCAGAAGGTGGGGCAGATGGTGGCGCCCGCGCTGTACGTGGGTCCCGACGCCCGGGTCGCCGCCGACACGGCGCTGGCGCGGCGCTTCGCGGCCGCGCACGTGGGGGGCGTGCGCCTGCTGCCGGGGAGCGCGCCGGTGGCCGCCCGGCGCATCGCGGCGGTGCAGCGTGCCTCGCGCCTCCCCCTGCTGGTGATCGGCGACCTGGATCGCGGGACGGGCGGGGCGCTGGCCGGCGCCACCGAGTTTCCTCCCCCGCTGGCGCTCAGCCCCGCGGGCGCGGACTCCGTCCAGGCCGTCGCCACCTCCGCCGCGGCGGAGGCCAGGGCGCTGGGGATCAACTTCGCACTGCTGACGGCGCCGGGCTTTCCGTATCCCACCGCCATCCCCGCCCCTTCCGGTGCCGCCGCCGAGCAGGCGTTCGCCGGCTACGCCGAGGCGCTCGCCGGGGCGGGGATGATGGTGGGTGTCCGCGCGCTGTCGCGGGGCCCGGCGGAGACGGGCGTGCCCATCCTGGGGTGGGACAGGGCGGCAGTAGATGGAATGCAGCTGGGGCCGTTGCGCGACCTGCTGTCGCGCGGCGTGACGGCGGTGAAGCCCGCCTCCATCGTGCTCCCCTCGCTGACCCGCGACACGGTGCCGCTCCCCGAGAACCCGGTGTTCGTGCAGGGCATCCTGCGGCGCGACATGGGATTCGGCGGGCTGGTGATCGAGGACCTCGCGCCGGTGACGCCGCTGGTACGCCGCTACGGGCCGCACGAGGCGGCGGTGCGGGCGGTGGCCGCCGGGGCAGACCTGCTGGTGGGCGTCGACGACCTGCCGGGCACGGTGGACGCGCTGGTGCGCGCGGTGGAGTCCGGCCGCATTCCGCTGGCCCGCGTGGACGAGGCCGTCCAGCGGGTGTTCGCCGCCAAGGAGAAGCTGGGGCTGGCGCCCGGCCGTCCCGCGGAGGGCGCGAAGCCCGAGACGACAGCGGAGCGGGCGAAGGCGGAACGGGAGCGCGCGGCGGAGGCGGACGCCCGCGCCGTGGCCGCGCACCGCGCCGCGGCCACGGTGCTGGGCCGCGCGCCGGCCGAGCTGCTGCGGGGCTGCCGGGCGACGGTGCTGCTGACGCTGCCCGGGGTGGACGCGCGGCCCCTTTCCGCCGGACTTCTCGCCGGCACCCCCGGGCTGACCCACCTGCAGGTGCGCCGGCTGCCGCGCCGGGGCCCGCTGGTGGCGCCGTCCGTGGAGTTCGCCGGGCGCGACGCGGACTGCGTAGTGGCCGCCGCATTCCCAGGAGGGCGGCCCGAGGTGACGGAACGGGTGGTTCCGCCCCTGGCCTGGCCCGATTCCGCCGCGCGCGACACGCTTCCCGCGGCGGTGCTGGCGCCGCTGGCCCGCGACACCCTTCCGCGGCGGATCGTCTGGATCGACTTCTTCCCCTCCGCAGACGCGGCCCCGCCCGGGGTGGCGTCCGTCGTCCTGGCGCGCGGCACGGGGTCGGCGGCGCAGCGGGCGGTGGCGGCACTGGTGCTGGATAGGGGGGCTAAGCCCGCGATCCCGGCTGGGGCGGCGTGGCCGGCCGCGCGCACCCTGCGCGTGCTCCAGGCAGACTCGGCGGGGATGAATGCGGCGCGGCTGGCCTCCATCGATTCCATCCTGCGCAACGCCATCCGCGACAGCGTGTTCAGCGCCGCGGCGGTGGCCATCGGGCGGCGCGGGGTGATCGTGAAGATGGAGGGATACGGGCAGACGGGCGGCGCGGCGGTGGACCCGCGCTCCACGATGTTCGACATTGCCTCGCTCTCCAAGGTGGTGGGCACCACGGCGGCGGCGATGGTGATGGTGGACGAGGGGCGGATGGAGCTGGGTGCGCCCCTGCGGCGGTACGTGTCCGGCTACCGGGGTGGCGGCAAGGGCGACGTCACCGTGCGCCACCTGCTGACGCACACGGCCGGGCTGCCGGCGGGCTCCTGGCTGTACGGCAGCGCCTCGTCGCCGGAGCAGGCGGTGCGGCAGGTGATCCGGGCCAGGCTGGTCAGCGACCCGGGGCAGACGGTGCGCTACAGCGACTTCGGGATGATCCTGCTGGCCGAGGCCATCCAGCGCCGGGCCGAGGAGCCGCTGGACCGCTTCGTGGCGCGCCGCGTCTTCGGGCCGCTGGGGATGCAGTCCACCATGTACCTGCCGCCCACGCACCTGCAGCCGCGCACCGTGCCGACTTCTCCGAAGTCGGAGCATCCGTTCGTGGTGGACGGGGTGGTGCACGACGGCAACGCGTACCGGCTGGGCGGGGTGACGGGGCACGCGGGACTGTTTTCCACCGCGTGGGACCTGTCGGTGTACTCGCAGACGCTGCTGAACGGGGGCGCGTACGGCACGCGGCGGGTGTTCGGCGCGGGGACGGTCGGGCGGTGGACGGCGCGGCAGCCCGGGGCGGAGACGCGCGCGCTGGGGTGGGACACGCCGGCCGCGCGCAGTTCGGCGGGAGACTACCTGTCCGCGCGGTCGTTGGGGCACACGGGGTTCACGGGCACGTCCATGTGGATCGATCCCGAGCGGGAGCTGTTCGTGATCCTGCTGACCAACCGCACCTACCGCAGCGGCGGCCAGGGCGAGATCCTGCGGGTCCGCGCGCGCGTGGCCGACGTGGCCGCGCTGTCCATCACGGACGCCACCATCCGCCCGCGGGCGGGCACCGCGACGGCCATCGAGCAGGCCCGTCCCAAGCCGAAGCCCAAACCCCAGCGCCCCCGCCGGCCGCCGCCCCGGCGCAGGCGGTGAGGGGAGAGGGGAGAACTTCGATCGGGGTTCGACAGGGTGCCGGTGAGGCCTCTGGGAGCCCCCTCCCCCCGGCCCCCGTCCCCCGCTTCGCAGGGGAGGGGGAGACCTGAACTGCGCTTCGGCTGACACGGGCGCATGCCGCGGCCGCCCCCCTCTCCCGGCCTCTCCCCCATAAACCCCATGGGGGAGAGGAGAATTCGATAGCGCTCCGGCTGGCCCCGCGCGCTCGACTGCTCCCTTCCCCCGCGGCAGTTTGCGGGGGAAGGGTTGGGGATGGGGGGCGCCGGCCCGAGCACCGGACCTGCCCACCTATGCCTCGACCCAGAAGTGTACCCCCTCACCCACGCTGTTTGTGGGAGAGGGTGGCACGCGTGTCAGCGCGGCCGGGTGAGTGCCCACGGCAGCCGAGGCCTCGGTTACAGTAACCGCTGCCGCGCCTTGGCTGAGAGGTAGCCGCGGTTAGATCCTTCGGCCCGCGACGCCTGTGCTGCGGGTCAACTGGGTGCGCCTGGGCCTCAGGATGACAGGTTGCCGCGCACCCAGTCAGAACTTCCCCGTACATACGCAAGCAGGCCCGCACCGTTGGGTGCGGGCCTGCGTGGCTGAATCGAAAGAGCGCCGGCTCTACTGCGCGGTCGACTTGCGGCGGCCGCGGCGGCGCGGGCGCTCGGGGCTGGGCGCCAGCGTGGCGGCCAGCGTCATTTCCTCGTGCGGAGGATGGATGCGCGACATCGGGAAGTCGCCGTCGTCCGCCGACTTGGTTTCCTTGCGGCGGATGCGGCCCTCCTCGCGGGCGGCCTCCAGTTCGGCCAGGAACTTTTCCGACGCCGTGGCGAACGCGCCCTGCTTGCGCAGCTGGGTGAGCATGACGCCCGTGAACTCCTGCACCGCGCGGCGCAGCGAGCTGTCGGAGGCGTAGCCGCAGGTGTAGGCCACGCTCAGTACCGTCTGCCCGGGATCGTCCAGCAGCTCGCAGGCGAGCAGCACCCGCATCCACGCCAGCACGCGGCGTGGCGGCGGAAGGTCGGCCTGCTCGGCCCAGCGCAGAAGCGTGCGCTCGGAAAGCTTGAGCTGCAGGGCCAGGTCGCGGCCGTGGCCGCCCTCGGCCACCACCTCGGCGGCCGCCATCAGCAGGGCGCGGGCGCGGCCGGAAAGGTTGCTGGGCAGCGAGCGCTCCAGCAGGCTCTGCAGCGGGCGCCCCTGCGCGCTGCGCAGGCGGCGCGAGATGGCCTCGACCGTGTCTTCCTCGTCGAGCGCGATCACCTCCTTGACCCCCCACTCGCCCAGCGTGCGCAAGTCGCGAACGCGGCCGCGGCGCACCTCGAGCCCGGCGATGACCGTGGCTGTGGGAAACTCCCACAGGATGGAGCGCAGCTCGGGCGCCAGCTCGGTCTCGGTGCCGTAGGTGCGGGTGTAGGGGTCCACCACCACCAGCGCCGCGGGCGGCGACTCGTTGAGCGCCGTGCGCAGCTCGTCCCAGTCCTCCACGAACTGGGTCTTGAAGCGGTGGGTTCCCACCTTCCGCACGCGCTCCTTGAACACCGCGTCGGAGTGCAGGACGATCAGCGGACGGGCGATCGGTTGCATGCTTGTGCCTGTCGTTCCGGGTTCATCACCAGACTGGCCGTCTGGCGTATGACGCCAACAGCAATCAACGTAATCAATTTCCGCCGCCACGTCCAGCTCTTTCGCACGACTTTCCGCTTGGGCGCTTGACTTCTCTCCGCAGCCGCTCACACCGGCCACGGTCCGGGCGGTGGCGGCTCATGTATGTATTAGATAGAGCCGGGTGGCTGCCAGCGATCCGGCGCTCCTCCGGGGACGGCTCCGGCACCACTCCACACATTGTCCGACACACTGTTGCAAATACCGGCGGATCGGTTTAGCCTTTCGGGTACGCCCTCGCCGCCACTCCCCCGTCGCACCCGACATGCATACTCTGGCAGTCCCCCGCCCGGCCGCGCCGCACGAAATCGCGGGGCTGCCGCTGGCTGCATGGACCGGGGCCGTTCGCCCGTCGACCATCCAGGCGATGATGGGGCTGATGGCGCGGCCGGGCGTGATCTCGTTCGCGCTGGGCCTTCCCGCTCCGGAGCTGTTTCCCATCCCCGAATACACCCGCGCGGCGGAGCACGTGCTTGGCACCGACCCCAGCGCGCTGCAGTACCGGTCCGTGCACCCCGAGCTGAAGGAGCACGTGGTTCGGGTGATGGCGAGCCGCGGCGTGCGCGTTGGCGCGGAACAGGTGTTCATCACCACCGCGGCCCAGCAGGCGCTCAGCCTGCTCGCGCGGGTGCTCCTGGAGCCGGGCGGCACCGTGATCTGCGAAGAGCTGGTGTACATGGGCTTCCAGCAGGTGATCGAGCCGTACGCCCCCCGCATCCTTTCCGTCGGCACCGACCTGGAGACCGGGATGGACGTGGACGCCGTCGAAGCCTTCCTGGACGAGGGAGAGCGGCCGGCCTTCATCTACTGCGTCACCGACGGCCACAACCCCCTGGGATGCAGCCTAAGCCCCGACAAGCGCCGGCGCCTGGTGCAGATGGCGCGGCTGCACCGCGTTCCGCTGGTGGAGGACGACGCGTACGGCCTTCTTCACTACGGCAGCCCCGAGCCGCCACTGCGCGCACTGGACGACGAGTGGGTGCTGTACGTCGGCTCGTTCAGCAAGGTGCTGGCGCCGGGGTTTCGGGTGGGGTGGATCGTAGCGCCCGAGCCGCTGGTGCCCGTGCTGGGTTGCGCCAAGGACGGGTGCGACCTCGACACCAGCACCTTCAGCCAGCGGGTGGTGTCGGCGTACCTGGACTCCGGGCACTTTCCGCATCACCTGGAACGGGTGCGAGCGGAGTACCGTGCCCGCCGCGACCTGATGATCGCCGAAGTCGCGCGCCATTTTCCCGCGGGCACCCGGTGGAGCGCTCCCCGCCACGGGGGGCTCATCTGGGTGCAGCTGCCGGGGGAGATGGATGCCGGCGCGCTGTTGCGGCCGGCCCTCGAACAGGGCGTGGCCTACGTGCCCGGCTCGGCGTTCGCACTGCCAGGAAGCACCGCGGGGCGCAGCGGGCTCCGGCTGAACTACACGTTCTCCGCCCCGGACCGCATCCGCGAGGGCATCGCCCGCCTGGGAGAGGTGCTTCGCAGCCACGCCTGATCCTGCGCCGTCCGCCCCCGGCCGCGCGGACGTGTCCCGCGGGCGCCACCATTCCGTGCCCCTCCACATTCCCGTCCCGTCCTGGCCGCCCCGCGCCCACGTGCATCCACGACCTCCTCCACCGACGCCAGCGCCACGCTCCGACGCGTTGGCCTCGGAGGGACGCGCGAGCGCTGCCGGCGGCCGGACGCAGATACAGGGATGATGTACGCGCGATGGCGTCTCGATCGTCCCCCGCGTAGTGGCCGGGGGGAAGCCGCTTCGCGCCGAGACACGCGGTGGATGGTGTCAACGCATGGATCCATTGCGCCGCGGCACGACCGGGGTGTTTCAAAACCAGCGGCAAGCGTGTTACATTCCGCGCCGCCGGAGCGGGACGCCGGCCCGCCACGTACCTATTCCACAGGCCACACCATGAGCGACGAGCGCGAGGATACCACGACCTACGAGGTCGTGATGAACGACGAGGAGCAGTACTCCATCTGGCCGGCGGACCGCGAGCTGCCCCTGGGCTGGCACAAGGCGGGGAAGCAGGGGCTGAAGGCCGACTGCCTGGCCTGGATCGAGGAGGTGTGGACCGACATGCGGCCCAAGAGCCTCCGCGAAAAGATGCAGCAGCAGGGCCTGGGCTGAGGCCCGCCACCACCACGCCCCCCCGCCCGCGGACGGACCCGCGGCGGGGGGCACCGGGAGCATCCATCGATCCGGGAGATCAACCGTGACGGGAACCACCTACGACGCCCGGGCCGGCGCCTCGCCCCAGTTGAGCACCATCGGCGTCGTAGGCGCGGGGGTGATGGGCACCGGCGTGGCCCAGAACCTGGCCCAGACCGGCCACCGCGTGCTGCTGCTGGACCTGTCGGCCGAGGTGCTGGACAGGGCGCGCGCCGAGATCGGCCGCAACGTGCGCTTCCACGGCTTCTTCACCGGGCAGAAGGGCGGCCCGCCGGCCTCCGAGGTCCTGTCGCGCATCACCTTCACCACCGACTACGCCCCGTTCGCCGAGGCCGACTTCGTCGTCGAGAACGCGACGGAAAAGGTGGACGTCAAGCAGGGGATCTATCCCGTGCTGGACCGCGTGTGCCCGCCGCACGCCTGCTTCGCCGCCAATACCTCGTGCATCTCCATCACCCGCATCGGGGGATGGACTGGCCGGCCGGACCGCGTGCTGGGCATGCACTTCATGAACCCGGTGCCGCTGAAGCCCGTGGTCGAAACCATCCGTGGCTTCCACACCAGCCAGGAAACGATCGACACCGCGCTGCGCTTCCTGGGGCAGATGGGCAAGGAAGGCATCGTGGTGAACGACCTTCCCGGGTTCGTGAGCAACCGCGTGCTGATGATCACCATCAACGAGGCGATCTGGGAGGTGATGGACGGAGTGGCCAGCGCCGAAGACATCGACCGCATCTTCGTCACCTGCTTCGGCCACAAGATGGGCCCGCTGGCCACGGGCGACCTGATCGGCCTCGACACCATCCTGTACTCGCTGCAGGTGCTGCAGGACAGCTACGGCGACCCCAAGTTCCGGCCCTGCCCGCTGCTGGTGAAAATGGTGGATGCGGGGCTGCACGGCCGAAAGAGCGGCCGCGGCTTCTTCGACTACTCGGCTTCCGCGCCCGGCGCCGCCGTCGCCTGACTCACGGACACACACGACCGGACACATGACAGACGACAAGCAGGCCCTTCGCGATTTCGTCGGGCGCTTCATGCGCGGGCGGGAGCTGCGCGACGACGAGGACATCTTCGCCACCGGGTACGTGAACTCGATGTTCGCGATGCAGCTGGTGCAGTTCGTGGAGCAGGCCTTCGGGGTGACGGTGGAGGGGGAGGACATGGAGATCGACAACTTCCGCTCCATCGACGCCCTGGCCGGCTTCGTCCAGCGCAAGCGGACGGCCGGGGCCGCCTGACGCACGAGGCGCAGGTGCCGGACGGCCCCACGGCCGGGGACGGGCTGCGGATGGGCCTGGGCGCGGCCCAGGAGGCGGACCGCACGGCCTTCGCCGAGTGGGTGAGCCGCGAGGTGGCCCCGTTCGCCGGCGCGTGGGACCGCGAGGCGCGCACCCCTGCGTCGGTGGTGGAGCGCATGGCGCAGGCCGGGTTCCTGGCCGCCGCCGTGCCGCCGGAGTTCGGCGGCACGGGGATGGACGCCGTCACCTTCGGCCTGCTGAACGAGGAGCTGGGGCGCGGCTGCTCGTCGGTCCGCTCGCTGGTGACCGTGCACTCGATGGCGTGCCACGCCCTGGGCCGCTGGGGAAGCCGCGCCCAGAAGGAGCGCTGGCTCCCGCGGATGGCGCGCGGCGAGGTGATCGGCGCCTTCGGACTGAGCGAGCCAGGGGTGGGCAGCGACGCCTCCGCCGTCCAGACGACGGCCGAGGTGGACGGCGACGGGTACGTGCTGCGGGGGCGGAAGAAGTGGACCACGTACGGCCAGCTCGCCGACGTGCTGCTGACCTTCGCCCAGGCGGACGGAAAGCCGGTCGCCTTGCTGCTGGACCTCCGCTCACCCGGCGTTTCCGTGCAGCCGCTGGCCGTCACCGGCACGCGGGCCTCGATGGTGGCCGAGATCGTCCTCGACGGCGTCCGCGTGCCCCGCGAAGACCGCGTCGCCGGGCCCGGGTTCGGACTGGGCGTGGCGATCTCGGCGCTGGAGCTGGGGCGCTACAGCGTGGCCTGCGGATGCGTGGGCATCGTCCGGGCGTGCCTGGAGGCGGCGGCCAGCTACGCAGCGCGGCGCGTGCAGTTCGGGGTGCCCATCGGCGAGCACCAGCTGGTGCAGGCCATGCTCGCCGACATGGCGACCGAGTACCGGGCCGCGCGCCTGCTCTGCCTGCGCGCCGGCTGGCTGCGCGACCAGGGCGACCCCGACGCCGGGCGCGAGGCGTTCCACGCCAAGTACTTCGCCTCGCGGGCCGCCACCCGGGCGGCGCTGAACGCGGTGCAGGTGCACGGCGCCAACGGCTGCACCGGGGAATACCCCGTGGAACGCTACCTTCGCGACTCGCGCGTGATGGAAATCATCGAGGGGAGCACCCAGATCCAGCAGGTCACGCTGGGCCGCTGGGAGATGGAGCGGGCGGCTCCCCCCGCCTGACCCTTTCTTCACACAACCACCCGCCGCGCGGAGCCCCGGTCCGGGCGGCACGGAACGACGCCATGAGCAGAGCCGGATCGATGAAGCGATGGACCCTCGTCCCCAGTCCCAACCCGGCCGCCCGCGTGCGGCTGTTCTGCTTCCCCTACGCGGGCGGCGGCGCGAGCATCTTCAACACCTGGCCGCGTGGCCTCCCCGCGGAGGTGGAGGTCGTGGGGGTACAGCCGCCGGGCCGCGAGGCGCGCATCGGGGAAACGCCGATCGGCAACCTTCACGAGTTGGCGGATGCGATTCACCGCGAGCTCACGCCGCTGCTGGACCGGCCCTTCGTCCTGTTCGGCCACAGCAACGGCGGGCTGATGGCGTTCGAGGTGGCGCGGCGGCTTCGCCGCGCGGGCGGGCCCATGCCCGAGCTGCTGGTGGCGTCCGGGCGTCCCGCACCGCAGGTGACGGACGACGAGCCGCCCATCCACGCGCTGCCGTACGACGAGTTCATCGCCGCCCTGCGCCGCTACAACGGCACCCCCGAGGAGATCCTGGCGAACGCCGAGATCATGGAGCTGCTGGAGCCGGTGCTCCGCGCCGACTTTTCCCTGGGCGAAACCTACCGGTACGATCCCGAGCCGCCCCTGGACGTGCCGATCACGGCGTTCGGCGGCGAGCGGGACGACGAGGTGCCGCGTGACCATGTAGAAGCCTGGCGGGAGCAGACGACGGGGGCGTTCCACGTGCAGATGTTCCCCGGCGACCACTTCTTCCTGAACAGCGATCGCGACCAGGTGCTCGCGGCCCTTTCGCGCGAACTGCGGCCCGTCGTGGCTCGCCTTGGTTGAGCATGCCTGGGCGCCGGCGCCCCCCACGGGCCCGGCGCTCGCGGCCGACGAGGTGCACGTGTGGCGCGCCTCGCTGCGACCGCCCGACGCGGTGCTGCGCAGGCTGGAGGCGCACCTTTCGGCCGAGGAGCGGACCCGGGCGGACCGCTTTCGCTTTCCCGAGCTGCGCCAGGCGTTCGTGGCCGGCCGAGGGATCCAGCGGGAGATCCTGTCGCGATACACCGGCGTGCCGCCGGCCGGGCTCGCCTACCGCCTCAGCCCGTACCAGAAACCCGCGCTGGACGGGCCGGCTGCCGCGTCCGGGGTGTCGTTCAACGTGTCGAACGCGGGAGACCTTGCGCTGTACGCGCTGACGCTGCGGCGGGAGATCGGGGTAGACCTGGAGCGGCTGAAGCCGATGCCCGACGGCATCGACATCGCCCGGCGCTTCTTTTCCACGCCCGAGAACGAGTCGTTCGCCACGGTGCCCGAGGGGGAGCGCGACCTTGCGTTCTTCCAGTGCTGGACGCGCAAGGAGGCGTACATCAAGGCCGTCGGCGAGGGGCTTTCAATGCCGCTGGACCGCTTCGACGTCTCGTTCCTTCCCGGGCATCCGGCCCGGCTGCTGGCCACCCGCGGCGATCCCGGCGAGGCGGGCCGCTGGACGATGCGGGAGCTTCACCCGGGCCCCGGCTACGTGGGCGCGCTGGTGGTGCAGGGAGCCGGATGGCGCCCGCTGCTCCTGGACTTCGACCTCTCTGCCCCTGATCAGAACCGGAGCGAGTAGCGGTCGCGCCGCGCCGCCCGGGTGATGGACAGCTCGCCCAGGAACACCCGCGACGCACGCCCGAACGCCCCCTCCCTCCGCAGCGCCGAGGGCCCGGTGCCCAGGAAATCCTGCATGGCGCGGCGCAAGCTGCTGTCCGACGCGTAGCCGCAGGCGTGCGCCACGCTGAGCACCGTGCGGCCGGGATCGTCCAGCAGCACCGCCGCCAGCAGGATTCGCATCCACGCCAGCATCCGCCGGGGCGCCGGAAGCCCCGCCCGCTCCGCCCAGCGCAGCACCGTGCGCTCCGACAGGTGAAGCCGTCGGGCCAGGTCGCGCCCCTTTCCCCCCACCGACACCACCTCCGCCGCCGTCATCATCAGCATCCGCGCGCGCCCCGACATCATCGGCGGAAGCGTGCGCTGCAGGAGCGCCTGCAAGGTGCGCCCCTCCACCGAACGGAGCCGGCGGTACACCGCCTCGGGCGTGTCGTCCTCGTCCAGGCAGATGACGTCGGTGACGCCCCACTCGCCCAGCGTGCGCAGGTCGCCCGACCGGCCCGGGGGCACTTCCATGGCCGCCAGCACGGTGGCCGAGGGAAACTCCAGCAGGAGCGAGCGAAGGTCGCTGGAGAGCCGGCACGAGCCGGGCGTGGAGGGGGAATACGGGTCGACGACCAGGATGGCCGTGGGGGGAGACTCGACCACCGCTTCGCGCAGCCGGTCCCACGTGGCCACGAACGCGCACGGGTACCCGCGCACGCTCAATCGCCGCAGGTGCTCCCGAAATGCACCGTTTGAGTGCAATACCAGCAGCGAACGCCCCGGCGGGACCATGACTTGTCTGTTAATACTCGGTGAGGTGGCGCAGGAGAATGGGCACAAGAGGTCCCGCGAGTGCAATTTAAGCGCATACCTCGGGCACAACCTCCCGTCAGCCCATTTCGAACAAAACCTCCCAGCACGAAAACGGAGCACAGATGAAACTCGCCCGGCTCTTCCTGGCAGTCCTCGCGATCGGCGCCCTGGCTGCCTGCGGCAACACCCCGACCGCTTCCGAAGCCAAGCCCACCGGCGCCTCCCGCGACGAGCTCACGTGCGAGGGCAAGTGGGAGACCGATCCGGTTACGGGCATCACCCGCTGCAACGGGCACCTGGGTTCGGGCGGCTGAGCACCTGTGCAGCAACAGAAGGAACTCCCCGCAGGCAAACGCCTGCGGGGAGTTCCCGTTTGTCCCCCGTCAGACGCCCGCGCCCGCCGGCGTCCCGCCCAAGCTGCGTACGAAGTCCGTCGCGAGCGCATCCCCCTTCGGCGAAGCTCGCCCGACCGTGACACGCTCCTGGGCGGCCCGGCCCGTCCGAATCGAATCGAGTAACGCTTCTGCGCGGAAGCGGGTCTTGCCCTGCCCAAATTTTTGCGCCATCTCGAACGACTCCTGGCCAGCCTGTTCGGCACGGTCCCACTCGCTGAGGCTCGCCGCGCCAAAAGCGAGTTCCAGAAGGGCGTTGGGAACCACCGTCTGCAGTTCCGACTCTTTCGAGAGGCGATACACCTGCGTCCAGGCCCTTCGGAACAGGTCTCGATTGGCGACCCCAGCGGCCGCCCGTGCGAGGTTGGAGATGAGCACCAAGCGCTCACGGGGCGTGCTCAGGTGCGCTTCCAAGGCGTGGAAGACCTCCATCGCCCGCTGGAAGTGCCCCCGCTGCATCCAGAAGTACGCGACGTCGTGGGCGAGAGAAGGAAGGGACGGGTGTGTCGGCCCGTACGCCCGAAACGCCTGGCGAGCGTACTCCTCCGCCTGTTCGTCGCGCCCCGTCTCGTCCGCGATGACGAACAGGTCGTGAAGCGCCATGCCCTGGATCTGGGGCATGCCCTTGCGGCGCGCCGCCCGCAGCGCTTTGATGTGCATGCGGTGCGCGCCCGGGAAGTTGCCGCGCGCGACGAACATGTTGCCCAACGCGATGTACGCGCGCGAGTACGCTTCCCAGTCGCCGATCTGGCGCGCCACCATGATGGTGTGGCGGAACCAGGTCTCGGCGCGCGCCAGCTCGGCGCGGCGGCGGGCGAGCTGCCCCACCGCCAGGGCCAGGCGCGCGTTGCGCGGCGCCGCCACCGAGGCCGCCTGCGTGTACGCCAGGGCCGTGTTCATGTGGCCCTCTTCCTCGGCCCAGCGCGCGATGGCGGTGCACGCGTCGGCGACTTCGCTGCCGCCGGTACCGTCGGGCGACGCCAGCATGGCCGCGACGGCGTCGAGCGCGCCCGTGAGCTCCGCCGGAACCCGCGCCTCGTCCAACTCCTCCCGCCGCCGCTCGCCGGCGCGCGGCGAGAACAGGTGCCCGCGCTCGCCCTCGTCGGTGGTGGACCAGAACATCACGTTGCGGTACGCCTGCCACAGCAGCACGCCCACCTCGCCACCGACTTCGCGGAGGATTTCCATCCCCTCCAGCGACTCCGCGCCGCGGGTCAGCGGCGGCGGCGTGCGCCACCGGCGGGGGACGCGAAGTGCGGCCGCCTTATTTCTGGAAGTCTTCATCCAGACATTCTCCTTGCAGGTGTACCCTGAAAATTTCTCTTAGCACAGTGACAATACTGTATACTATATGCAACCGGGTGCCGAAACGCCACTATTTTCTTTCTCCACACGCATTTAGGCCTGCGCAGAAAACAGCGGTTCTTCCAAACTGCTACCGTTTCAACTCCCGCGGAGGTCGTGTCCGCTTCCGTGTCGGCCAGCGTTGCACAAACCATGTACACCTTGTCGCAAGATGGGGTCCGCACTCACTCAGGGCTGAGACACTGCGCCAAGTGGGATCAGGAATACTGGATGGACAGCTCTCCCCCGGCTGCGTCCACCTTCGCGACGCCGCCGTTTTCCAGGGCGCCAAACAGGAGTTCCTCGGAAAGCGGGCTGGCTACGCGGTCCTGCAGCAGCCGGCCCAGCGGGCGGGCTCCGTTGAGCGGATCGTGTCCGTGCTCCGCCAGCCAGGCCCTCGCCGCGGGTGACACCTGCAGCGTAACGCGCCGATCCGTCAGGCGCTCCGCCAGCTCCCGCACGAGGCGGTCGACGATCCGCTCCATCACCACCGGCGAGAGCGGCGCGAACGCGATCCGCGCATCCAGGCGGTTGCGGAACTCCGGCGGGAACGTGCGCTCGAAGGCGCGGTCGTCGTCGCCCGGGCCGGCGGGGCCGGCGCCGAACCCCGGCCGGCGGCGGGAGATTTCCTCCGCGCCCACGTTGCTGGTCATGATCAGCACCACGTTGCGGAAGTCTGCCTGCCGCCCGTTGTTGTCGGTCAGCTTGCCGTAGTCCATCACCTGCAGCAGAAGGTTGAAGACGTCGGGGTGCGCCTTTTCGATCTCGTCCAGCAGCACCACCGAGTGCGGCGCGCGCGTGACGGCCTCGGTCAGCAGCCCGGCCTGGTCGAAGCCCACGTACCCGGGCGGCGCCCCGATCAGCCGCGACACGGTGTGGCGCTCCATGTACTCGCTCATGTCGAAGCGGATGAGCTCCACCCCCATCACCTCGGCCAGGGAGCGCGCCACCTCGGTCTTGCCCACGCCGGTGGGCCCGGTGAACAGGAACGAGCCCACCGGCTTGCGCGGGTCCCGCAAGCCCGCGCGGGCCAGCTTGATGGCCGAGGCCAGCTGCCCGATCGCCTCGTCCTGGCCGAAGACGCGCGCCTGGAGCTCCGCCTGCAGCGTGCGCAGACGCTCCCGGTCGTTCCCGGCGACGGTGCGCGGCGGCACGTTGGCCATCGCCGACAGGATGCGCTCCACCACCTCGACGCCCACTTCCGGCCGCGCATCACCCTCCTGGTCCGGGGACGGACCGGGCTCCAGGCCGGCCAGGCGCACGTCGGCCCCGGCCTCGTCCATCAGGTCGATGGCCTTGTCGGGAAGCCGGCGGTCGTGAAGGTGGCGGGCGGAGAGCTCCGCGGCGGCGCGGACGGCCTCGGGGGTGTAGCGCACGCCGTGGAACTCCTCGTAGCGCGGCCGCAGCCCCTCGAGGATGAGAACGGTGTCGTCCACCGACGGCTCCGCGACTTCCACCTTCTGGAAGCGGCGGGCGAGTGCGCGGTCCTTTTCGAAGTGCGAGCGCAGCTCGTCCCAGGTGGTGGAGCCCATGCAGCGCAGCCCGGCGGCCAGCGCGGGCTTCAGCAGGTTGGAGGCGTCCATGGCGCCCCCGCTGGTGCTGCCTGCGCCGACGAGCGTGTGGATCTCGTCGATGAACAGCACCGCGCCCGGGCGGGATTCCAGCTCGCGCAGCACGGCCTTCAGCCGCTCCTCGAAGTCGCCCCGGTAGCGGGTGCCGGCCAGCAGGGCGCCCACGTCCAGCGCAAAGATCTCGGCGTCGCGCAGGGGCGCGGGCACCTCGCCCCGGTGGATGCGCAGCGCCAGCCCCTCGGCCAGCGCGGTCTTCCCCACCCCGGGGTCGCCGACGAAGAGCGGGTTGTTCTTGCGGCGGCGGGCCAGGACGTGGATGGCGCGGGTGATCTCCTTGTCGCGCCCGATGACGGGGTCCAGCCGCCCGTCCGCAGCCTGGCGGTTCAGCGAGGTGGCGAATCTCGCCAGCGCCTCGCGCGCCGGTTCCGCCTCGTCACCGTCTACTCCGGCGGGGACGGTGTGGTTTCCATCCGGCGCCGTGCCGGCCGACGCGGTGCGCATCAGCGACAGCTTGTCGACGCCCTGCTCCGCCAGGAAATGCACGGCGAAGCTGTCGTCCTCGTCGAACATGGCCACCAGGACGTGCGCCCCGGCCACCTCGTCGCGTCCGGAGCGGTACACCTGCAGCACGGCTTCCTGGACGACGCGCCGGAACGCCAGCGTGGGTGAGCTGGTGTCACGCGGCTCGGCGCCGGTCTGGATCTGCTCGGACAGGAAGCGTTCCAGCCGCGCGCGCAGCCGCTCGACGTCGGCGCCGGCGCGGCGGACGGCTTCGGCGGTGTCGTCGTCGTGAAGCAGCGCCATCAGCAGGTGCTCCAGCCCCGCGTACGCATGTCCGCGCCGGGCCGCGTCCATCACGGCCAGGTGCAGGCTCATCTCCAGTTCGGGGCGCAGCGCCGGCTGTGACATCCTACTCCGGTTCCATCGTAAGCAGCAGCGGAAAGCCGCGCCCGCGGGCCTCGGCCGTGACTTCGGCGATGCGCGTCTCGGCTTCGTCGCGCGTGTAGGTGCCCGCCGCCCCCGCGCCCAGGTGGTGCACCTGCAGCATCACGCGCATGGCCTCGGGCTCGGCCTTGTCGAACCAGCGCACCAGCACCTCGATGACGAACTCCATCGTGGTGTAGTCGTCGTTGTGAACCAGCACGCGGTACATTCGCGGCGGCTGCGTCGTGGTGCGCTCCTGCAGGGCGACGTCTTCGCGCCCCTCGGGGTCCGGCTCCATCGGCTGCCCCGGCATCAGCGATGCTCGAAGCGAAGCGTCAGCAGCTCCACCACGTCCACCACGCCGGCCGGGCGGGCGAGCGCCAGCCCGTCGCGGTAGTGGCTGCCGGCGCGGATGGGGTCTTCGCCGTCGTACGCGATCTCGCCCAGCAGGTGGTGGCACTGCACCTGGCGCAGCACGTCGCCCGCCCTGGCGAAGCCGCGGACGGCCTCCGCCAGCCGCGTGCGCGCGTCGGCGCGGCGGCCGCGGGCCAGGTGCGCCACGGCCCGCGCGAAGCCGCCCACCGCCGCCTGGTGGTCGTCCTTCATCCTCCGCCCCGCCTTGAGTGCCTCCGCCGCCGCCCGCTCGCCCTCCGTCAGCCGCCAGAGGGCGACCAGCGCGGCGGACCGGTTGGCCAGGACCAGCACCCGCTGCGCATCGTCCGGCTCGCCGAGGGCGGCTTCCGCCGCGCCGATCCCGTTCAGCGCCTCCTGGTACCGGCCGCGCAGCCCGTCCGCGATCGCCAGCGCCAGCAGCGCGCCGAATCGCTCGGGAGTGGAAGGCGAGCCCTCCAGCACGGCTCGGGCGAGGGACGCGCCGCCGTCCACGTTCCCGGCCAGCAGGGCGCGCCCGGCGTCATCCGGTGGCGGAAAGAAGCTGCCGGGATACAGCGGCGCGATCGCGAGCGAGGGAAGGGGTAGCAGCGGGGACGGGTCCTCGTCGGCGGTGGTGCCTTGATTCATCTCAGGATGTGAGTTTCCGTGTCGCCCCGGGTGAGTCGATCTCACGCGGAGCCGCGCAGGAACGGAGAGCCGCGGAGGCGTTGGCAGCGCCCGCCATCATGCCGCCTTGCAGGGGGTTAGGGCAAGCCCCACGGACGGCGGGCGCTCCGCCGCATGGCGGAGCGCCCGTTTCGGGGACAGCGGCCCGGCCGTCCGCCCGTCAGCGCCGAAGAAGGCGAAGTGCGCGAAGCAGAAGGGGGAAGCCACGGCCCAGGAGCCGGATCACCGGCCCCAGGAGCACGCGCGTCAGGAGAATGCGAAGGACCAGCATGAGGGTCGGTGATTCGGGTGAAAGCAGCCGGCATCCGGCGTGTCACCGTACGCGCGCCCGCCCACCGTTGTTTCAGGCCCCGCCGACGCCCAGGGACGGGATGCGGATCTCGAAGAGCGCGGGCCACAGCTTTCCCGTCACCAGCAGCCGGTTGGACTGCGGATCGTAGGCGATGCCGTTGAGCACGGCTTCCGGGTCCGTGCGCGCGGGAACGATGGGCCCGAGCTCCAGCCATCCCTTCACGCGCCCCGTCTGCGGATCGATGCGCGCGATCCGCGTGGTGTGCCACACGTTGGCCCACACCTCGCCCTTCACCCATTCCAGCTCGTTCAGGTCGTGCACGGGCGTACCGCCGTCCGTTACCGCCACCGTGCGCTGGGGGTTGAGCGTCTTCGCGTCCAGGAACGTCAGGTAGCTGGACCCGTCGCTGATCACCAGCGACGTTCCGTCGGTCGTCAGCCCCCATCCCTCGCCGCTGTACTGCACCTGCCCCGCCGGCTGAAGGGTGCGGCGGTCGTAGATGAACATCACCCCCTCGCGCCAGGTGAGCTGGTAGATGCTGTCGCCGACCGCCGCGATCCCCTCGGCGAAGTACTGCGGCGCGAGCGGCGTCTTCTTCACCACCGCGCCGGTTTCCAGCGCCACTTCGCGAAGCGACGACTGGCCGTAGCGCCCGGTGCTCTCGTAGAGCGTGCCGTCGCGCCACACCAGCCCCTGCGTGAACGCCGTGGAGTCGTGCGGATAGCTGCGCACCTGCTCCACCGCCAGCACGGCAGCGGGCGCCGGCGGCGGCTGCTCGGCACCGTCGTCGGTGGCGTCGTTGCCGCAGGATGCCGCGTTCATCATCAGCAGCGCCAGCGCAAAAAAGGTGGTCCTCATCGAATTCTTCTGGTTCACTGCCTGGCTCCCGAGCCCAGCCACGACTGGCGGAAGGCACGCATCTCCGGCGTCACCCGCATCCCCGCGACTTCGTACGGAACCGCTTCCAGCGCGGGGTTCTCGGTCAGGGTGATGGTCGCCTGGCGCGTTCCGCCGCGCGTTTCGTACCCTGCCTGGATCACGTCTCCCGCCCGCTTGCGCTCCAGCACGGACCGAAGCGCCGCGGCGTCGGCGACCGCCTGCCCGTCCACCGTGCGGATCACGTCGCCGGCGGTGAAGCCCGCGGCGTAGAGCGATCCGTTGGCCGCCGGGTAGCCGGCGATGCGCACGCCTCCGCCCTGCACGTCCTCGAGCTGCGCGCCCAGCCAGGGGCGGCCCGGCTGCGTCTTGCGCAGCAGGAACCCGGCCCGGCCCAGGAGCGCGGCGTAGTCCACCGCCTCGCGCCCCTCGACGTAGCGCGCGAAGAAGTCGTCCGCGAACGCCCGGTCGCCCGTCACCTCGCCCAGCACGCGGCGCAGATCGGCCATCGTGTACGGCCGCGCGGGGGCCAGCGCCTCCGTCTGCGGCCGGCCGAACTCGCGCCACACCGCCCGCATGTAGTCGTCCAGGGTGACGTTCCGGAAGCGGCTGCGCAGCGACAGGTCCAGCCCCAGCGCGATCCCTGATCCCCAAGTGTAGTAGCTGAGAAAGGTGTTGCCGCGGTTGTGCGGGTCGATGGAAACGGCTGCGTCCACGAACGGCGCCTGCATGCTCATCTCCACCGGCGAGAAGTACCGCCGGCCCGGTGCGTTGACCACCGCGTTCGCCATCCCTCCCGCGGAGATGGCGTACACGGAGTCGTTCACGATGCCGGCGCGGCGGATGAACAGGTCGTCGAAGTAGCTGGTGAACCCCTCGGCGAACCATAGCTCGCCCGACATGTTGGCCTCGGTGAAGCTGAACGGCTCCAGCGAGGCGGGACGCACGCGCTCCACGTTCCACGAGTGGAAGTACTCGTGCGACAGCGTGCCCAGCAGCCCCATCTCGGCGCGGGCGATGGAGTTGCTGGAGGTGAGGATGGTGGAGTTGCGATGCTCCATCCCGTCGCCGTCCGCCCACGGCAGGTAGTCGGCGATGAAGGTGTAGGTGCCGAAGTCGTACGGCGCGGGCTCGCCCCAGGTGGCGATCTGCTCGGCCACCACCTTCTCCGCCTTTTCGGCATAGCGGTCCAGCTCGGCGGGGGTGCCCAGGTGGTGCACGGCCAAGCGGATCGTGTACGTGCGCCCACCCGGCCCGGCGACGGTCCAGCTCCGCAGGTCAAACGGGCCCACCTCGGTGGGGGAGTCCATGAAGTACTGCAGGTGCGGCGCGGTGAACACGCTGCTGTCCGGCGTGGGCACCAGCTGCGTGGCCACGCGCCACCCTTCCGGCCGGTCGAAGCGCACGCGGACCGGTGCGCTCTCCATCCCCAGCGCCCACACGAAGGTGGCCGGCATGTTCATGTGGGCGTGCGTGGCGTCGAAGGCCGTGTAGGTGCCGTCCACGCGGTCGCCGAACAGCGTGTACGTCACCCGCACCGTCCCGTCGTGCCCGGCCACGTCCCACTGGTGCGGGTCCGGCCGGGTGATGGACAGCGCTCGGCCGGACCCGTCTGCGGCGCGCACGGCGTAGACGTTCTTGGCGAACTCGTGAAGCGCGTACCGTCCCGGCGACGTGCGGCTCATGCGCACCTGCAGCGGGCGCCCGGCCGGTACGCCGTGGAAGGTGGCGGTCACCTCGGCCTCGTGGTGCACGCGGTTGGGATAGCGGATCTCGTATTCCACGCGCGGCTGCGCGGCCGCCGTGCCGGCGATCAGCAGGCCCAGCGCGGCGAGCCCGGAAGCCCGCGCGGCGCGGGCCGCGATGTTGAAACGCATGTGGATGGTCACGATGAGGTTGCGGTGTCGCCCGGCTAGAGATTTAGCACGCCGCGCCACCGGATGCCAGCCGCGCGCAAGCCTCATGGGACCGCGGGACGCGGCAAAAGCTCCCACCGAACGATGAGATCGATCCCCCGCTACTCGAAACGACTCGGGGGACCACGCTGCGTCGTGGTCCCCCGAGTCGTTTCCATCCGCCGATCACATCAAACCGCTTCGCCGATCTCGAAGCGCTTCAGGCGGCGGATGGCGTGGGCGGTCGCGAGCACTGCGACGACGGTTCCCATGATCAGCGCCGTGCGCCCATCCAGCGAGTCAGCGATCATGCCTTCCTTGCCGCCCGCCAGCGCCTCGGCCAACGAAAGGGTGTACTCACGGATGCTCAGCGCGCGCGTTCCGGGCATCAGGCGGCTCAGCGAGCCCTCCCACACCACCACGTAGATCAGCCCCACGATCAGCGCGCGCCGCGTGGTGAGGCTCAGGGCCACGAAAAGCGCGCAGTACAGCAGCCCGCCCACGGCCACCGCGGCCGCAAAGCCCAGCACCACGCCGTCCGGGTCAAGCCTCTGGAACCCGGCGAACGCAGCCAGCAGCGTCGCGGGCACCAGCAGCGCGGCCGTGGCCACGCCCGCCACTAAGATGCGCGTAAGCACGATTCGCCACCTCGCCACGGGCTTGCCCAGCACGTAGGCGATGGTGCCGTCGTCGATCTCCGCCCCGAACACCCCCGTCCCCACCACCAGCGCCAGCAGCGGCAGCAGCACGGAGACGATCAGCGTGCTGGTCTCCACCAACACGATTTCCATCGGCTGCTCCGTCTGGCGGGCCGCGATGAACGCGATCAGGGCGGGCAGCAGGGCCAGCAGGGCGACCCACCAGACCTTGCGGTTTCCCGTGAGCTGGCGGATGGCGATCTTGGCCAGGGTACGCTCGATCGTCAGGCTCATCGCTTCACCAGGTAGCTGAAGACGCTTTCCAGAGATTCGTCGGTGGGCCGCAGCTCGAACAGCGTGACGCCTGCGGACCGGGCGATGCCGGCCAGCGCCAGGGCGAACGAGCCGCGGTCGCTCGCGCGCACGCTCAGGTGTTCGCCCAGCTCCACCCCGTGCACCGACGGGTGCGCCACCAGCGCCGAGGCCAGGCGCCGGTCGTCGCTGGAGCGCAGGTTGAAGGTATGGGGCCGGTCCGTCATCAGCCGGCGGATCTCGCGGAAGTGGCCCGACGCGGCCAGCCGGCCGGAGACCACTACCAGCACGTTGTTCGCGAGCTGGTCCAGCTCCTCCAGGATGTGCGACGAGATCAGGATCGTGCGCCCCTCCGCCGCCAGCCGCTTCAGCAGATCCATCATCTGCATGCGCTGGGTGGGGTCCATGCCGTTGAACGGCTCGTCCAGCAGCAGGATGCGGGGATCGTGGACCAGCGCGCCGGCGATCTTGGCGCGCTGCCGCATGCCCTTGCTGTACGTGCCGATGCGGCGGTTCATGGCGCCGCGCAGGTCCACGATGTCGATGGCCCGCTCCGCGGCAGCCTTCGCGTCGGCGAGGCCGTGAAGGCGGGCGTTCATCAGCGCGAACTCGTAGCCGGTCAGGAACGGGTACACGGCCTCGCGCTCGGGAACCAGCCCCAGCGCGCGGTACATCTCCGGGTTCTTCCACGCGGAGCGGCCGTCCACCAGCACTTCGCCTGCCGAGGGCTCCAGGAACCCCGACATCATGTGGAGAATCGTGCTCTTGCCGGCGCCGTTGGGGCCCAGCAGTCCGGTGATCCCCGCCCCCAGCGAGAAGGTGATGTCGTTGACGGCGACCACGTTGCCGTACCACTTGCTCACGTTCCGCAGCTCGAGCGCGGCGTCGGCGGCGGGCGCGGCGGGCCGCACGGCCGGCGTTTCCAGCAGTTGCGTGCTCATACGGTCATCCTCCGGTAGCGCCAGGCCAGGATCGCGATGGAGATCACGGCCAGGGCGGCCACGGTCAGACCGAACACCTCCGGGTGCTCGGTCGCATCCTTGAGCACGCCGTCGGCCTTGGCCCCGAACAGGGCGAGGATGGCACCCCCTACGGCGAATATCGGGTTGATGAGCACCGCATACCGCTGCGCGTCGCCCTCCAGAATTTCCGTGAGGATCCCCGCGATCGGCACGGTGATGAAGAAAAAGCCGAACGCCGCCGCCGTCGCCAGCCAGCGGCGCTGCACCAGCGAGGCGAGCGCCAGGGCCGGCGTGCCGATGCCCAGGGCGGCGACGACGGGGGTTGCCAGGATGGGAAGGAAGTACTTCGACTCGGCCTTCACCGCCGCCACGAAGTCGGCCCCCATGGCCAGCCGGCCCACCAGCAGGATCAGCAGCGGCGTGAGCACCAGGATGACCACGGCCGTCCACATCGCCAGGAGCTTGGCGCCCGCATATTCCCGGGCAGGAAGCGGCCGGGAAAAATAGAGCGGAAGCACCCGGTACTGCTGGTCGCGGCTCACCAGCTCCGGCGCCTGCGCGGCGCAGAACAGGGCGATCACGAGCGACACGAACGCGAACACGTCGTCGTAGCTCATCAGGTTGGCCATGCCGCCCGTGAACGCGCTGGCCGCCACCGACATCGCCGAGGGAAAGCAGATGAAGGCGAAGAGCATCCACGGGATCCACAGCGCCCTCCCGCCGCGGCCCAGCCCGAAGGCACTGCGCAGCGAGTGGACGTACAGCGTGCGGAAGGCGTAGCCGCGGCCCAGCCGGGCGCCCTCGTACTTCCGATAGCCGATGTCGTAGATGACCCCGGCGACGGCGTCAGGCGCGAGCGACATGCGCCTCCTCGTCGGTTGCGTGGGTGGGAGCGCGGAACAGGTCCTGGAGCGTGTTGCGGCGCCGCTCCATGCGGACCAGCGCCAGCCCCAGGTCTGCCGCGGCGTCGCGGACGGCGTCGTACGGGCGGTCGTCGGACAGGGGCAGCAGCACCAGGCCCGCGTCCACGCGCGCGGTGATGCCTTCGCTCGCGAGCCGGGCGAGCAGCTGGTCGATCCCCTCGTCCACCTCTACCGCCAGCAGCTGCTGGTCGCCGGTGAACGTATGCAGCGCGGCCGCGCTCTTCAGCTTGCCGGCGTCGATGGCCACCAGGAAGTCGCTGACGCGCTCGATCTCTCCCAGCAGGTGCGAGCACACCATCACCGCAATGCCGAACTCGCGGCCGGTGCGGCGGATGAGCTCCAGCATCTCCTCGCGGCCGGCCGGGTCCAGCCCGTTGGTGGGCTCGTCCAGCAGGAGCAGCCGCGGATCGTGCACCAGCGACTGCGCCAGCTTCACGCGCTGCTTCATCCCCGTGCTGTACCCGCCGATGGGCCGGTACCGCTCTTCGTACAACCCCACGTGGCGCAGCATCTCCGCGGCGCGCTCGCGGGCGGCGGCCCGGGGCAGGCCGGAGATGCGCCCCATGTGGGCGACGAACTCCGTGGCCGTCATGTCGGGCGGAAGGCAGTCGTGCTCGGGCATGTAGCCCACCATCTGCCGGATTTCCAGGCCGCGGGTACGGGCGTCCAGGCCAAAGACGCTGACGTCGCCCGACGTGGGCGTCAGCAGCCCCAGCAGGATCTTGATGAAGGTGCTCTTGCCGGCCCCGTTGGCGCCCACGAACCCGATGATGCCGGGTTCCAGCTCCAGCGAAAGCCCGCGAAGCGCCGTCACGCCGCCTGGATAGGTGTGCGTGAGGTCGCGAGCGGAGATCAGGGGCATCCGATCCCTTGTGGCGGTGTGTGGATGGGAGATGGTCCGCCAGACGGCGGGAAGTGCATGGGAGAGGTAACGCGAAAGCTACTACGTAAGTTTCACCGGCGCGAGTGAGGCCGGCCGGCACCCGGATCGAAAGACGAACGGGCGGAGGCCGTAGCCCCCGCCCGTCCCGTCCATCCCGCCGGTCGGGTCAGAAGCCCGGCGTCTTGCCGCCCGGGTCCTCACCCTGGCGCGATCCGCCGCCGTGCTCCATCGGGGGATCGATCCGCTTACTGTCCTCCGACATCTCCGGCCACGTCCCGCCCGCGCCAGTCGAGCCGCCCGCCGATCCCAGGCCGGAGCCCGCGGATTCCGAGCCGCTGCCAGCCGATCCCAGCCCGCTCCCCGTCGGGCCGACGCCCGAACCCGTCGAACCCAGCCCGCTCCCGGACGAGCCGAGGCCCGAGCCCGTGGAGCCCAGACCGCCTCCGGTGGAGCCGAGGCCGGGCCCGGTCGAACCGAACCCGCTGCCGGTCAGCCCCAGGTCCGACGACGACCCAAGCCCGCTGGAGCCGAGGCCCGAGGAGCCGGAAGATCCGAGGCCGCTACCCGCCGTTCCCAGCCCGGCGAGCGGATCGGTGGACGCAGTGCCCGCCGTGCCGATGTCCGGCGTCAGCGTGCTGGAGCCGGCCGGCGTGCCCGTGGCCCCGGTCGCGCCCGGCGTGGTGCTGGCCGTGGACGAGGTCGGGGCGCCGGAGCCTCCCTCGGCGCTGTGGCTGCGGGCGTCCGCGCGTTCGGCACGATCGTCGAACTCGCGGCGGATGCCGTCCAGGGCACCCTGGATGCGCGACAGCAGCCCGTCGATCTTGGGCTGCACCTCGGCGATGAACTCGTCCACCTTGGGACGCGCCTTGTCGCGGGCCTCCTGCACGCGCGGCTTGATGTCGGCCAGGGCGCTGTCCACGCGCGAGTCCAGGTCCTGGAACGCCTGCTTGATCCTGGGCCGCAGCTCGCCGAACACCGACTCCAGCCGCGAGTTCAGCTCCTCGAACGGGTCGTGCCGACCGCTGCCGGCAGTCTCCCCCGTCCCCGCCGATCCGGCGCCCGTGGACCCGGTCGATCCCGTGGACCCGGTCGATCCACCCGCCGCGCCGCCTGCCCCGCCGGGGATGGCGTGGCCGCCCAGGTCGGAGGCCGCCCGCGTGCCCGAAAGCGGATCGACCGTGCCGCCGGAGCCGCCCGTGGTCGCCCCGGTGTACGCCTTGTCGCCGCCAATGGTGGAGCCCCCCGCGCCCGCCCCGCCGTACCCGGCGCCGCTGGTGGACCCGCCGGTGCCGCCCGTCCAGCCCCCCGGCGCACCCGCGCCGCCGCCGACGTCGCTGCCGCCCAGCCCGCCCGCCGGCCCCCCGGTCACTCCGCCGGTTCCGCCCGGCGTGCCGCCGCTGGAGCCAGCTGTGCCGCCGGGAATGCCCGTACCCGGCCCGCCGCCGCCCGTGTACCCGCTCCCGCCCGATCCGGCCCCTGTATCGCCGGGCCCACTCGGATTGTGATCCATCGTCCCCATCTCCCGTGCCTGAGCGTACGAACAGTTCGCCGGGAGTTCCGGCGCACTGGGAACTACGTCCTGACCGCGCGATGGTTTCGGACGCACCCGCCGTGCCGGTCCGTCGTCCGCCGTCCGATCAGCCCTCCCCCTCGCCGTTTTCGGCGCCCCGTGCCATATTCCCCGGCTGCACCGCGATGGGGTGCAGGCTGATCCCCGTGATGGAGACGACCGAGTCATGGCAACCGTTGACCTGGCCACCGCCGGCGCCCCGCTGACGGTTCTGAACGAAGACGAGCAGGCGTTCCGCGAAGCCGTCCGGCAGTTCGCCGAAGAAAGCGTCCGTCCGCTGGTGACGGAGATGGACGAGCACCAGAAGATGTCGCCCGAGCTGATTCCCCAGTTCTTCGAGCTGGGGCTGATGGGCATCGAGGTTCCCGAGGAGCTGGGCGGCACCGGCGCGTCCTTCTTCACCGCCGCGCTGGTGGTCGAAGAATTGTCGCGCGTAGACGCCAGCGTGGGTGTGTTCGTCGACGTGCAGAACACGCTGGTGAACAACGCGTTCCTGCGCTGGGGCTCGGCCGACCTGAAAGCCAAGTACCTTCCGCAGCTGTGCGCCGAAAAGGTGGGTGCCTATGCGCTCTCCGAAGCGGGCAGCGGCTCCGACGCGTTCGCCCTGGCCACGCGCGCCGTCAAGGCCGACGGCGGGTTCCGGGTAACCGGCCGGAAGCTGTGGATCACCAACGGCGGCGAGGCCGAGGTCTTCATCATCTTCGCCAACGCCAACCCCGAAGCGGGCTACAAGGGGATCACCGCGTTCATCGTCGAAAAGGAGTTCGGCGGCTTCTCGGTGGGCAAGAAGGAAGACAAGCTGGGCATCCGCGCCAGCAGCACCACCGAGCTGATCCTGGAAGACGTGTTCGTCCCCGACGAGAACGTGTTGGGCGAGGTGGGCAAGGGGTACAAGACGGCCATCGAGACGCTGAACGAGGGCCGCATCGGCATCGGCGCGCAGATGATCGGCATTGGGCAGGGCGCGCTGGACGCCACCGTGAAGTACGTGCAGGAGCGCGAGCAGTTCGGAAAGCGCATCGGCGACTTCCAGGGCGTGCAGTTCCAGATCGGGCAGATGGCGACGGAGCTCGAGGCCGCGCGGCTGATGGTGTACAACGCCGCCCGCCTGAAGGACGCCGGCCTGCCCTTCTTGCAGGAAGCCGCGATGGGCAAGCTGTTCTCGTCGCAGGTGGCCCAGCGCATCGCCAGCACGGCGGTGGACCTGTTCGGCGGCTACGGCTTCACGCGCGAGTACCCGGTCGAGAAGTTCTACCGCGACAGCAAGATCGGTTCGATCTACGAAGGCACCAGCAACATGCAGCTGCAGACCATCGCCAAGAACCTGATGAAGTAGTTCGGGATCGGCGGATTCTGAGACGAGGGGCACCCGGCTGGCCGGGTGCCCCTCGTCACTTTTACTCCTGGCGCCAGGCTCTCAGTCCGGCAGCAACTGCCCGGCGATGCCCTGGTTCAGGATGTCCAGCTGCTGCTGGTACACGTACACCCGCGCGCGCGGGCGGCCGGTGATTTCGCGGACGATCTCCATGTCCTCCAGCCGGCGGAGCGCGGTGGTCACCGTGGGGTGGGTAAGGTTCAGCTCCTTGGCGGCACGGGGGATCGTGGTGATCACTCGCCCCCGCAGGAACTCGAACAGCGTCAGCACCGACCCCGAACCGCGGCGGATCAGGATCCGCTCGCGGTCTTTCTCGAAGCGCGCGAGCAGTGCCCGCGTGGTGGCGGTCGCCTGGGCCGAAACCTCGGCCACGCCGGTGAGAAAGAACTCCATCCAGCTTTCCCAGTCCCCGTCCGTCCTCACTCGCTGAAGCAGCTCGTAGTACTTCGCCCGGTGCTCGCGGAAGTACAGGCTCAGGTACAGGAACGGCTGCGTGAGCGCTCCTTCGGCGCACAGGAGCAGCGTGATGAGCAGGCGGCCCACACGCCCGTTGCCGTCGAGGAACGGGTGGATGGTTTCGAACTGGGCATGCGCCAAGCCTGCCTTCAGCAGGGGGGGCGTGCGCTCCGGCTGGTCGTGGATGAACCGCTCGAGGTTGTCGAGCGCGATCATCATCTCGTGCGGAGGTGGGGGGACGAAGCGGGCGTTCCCCGGTCGCGACCCGCCGATCCAGTTCTGCGAACGCCGGAAGTCTCCGGGCGCGCGCGTGCTGCCCCGCCCTTCCTGCATCAGCACCCGGTGAAGCTCGCGAACCAGTCGCAGGCTTACGGGCAGGCCGCCGCGCAGCAGGTTGAACCCGTGGTGCAGCGCGGCCACGTACCGCGACACCTCGCGTACATCGTCCAGCGGCATCCCCGGTGCCCCCTCGGCCTCGAACCGCAGCAGATCCGAAAGCGTGGACTGCGTTCCCTCGATCTGGCTGGAGAGAACGGCCTCTTTCCGCACGTAGATGTACAGCAGCCGGTCCGGGTCCAGCGATGCAGAGACGCCATCCAGCCGGCCAAGCGAGATGCTGGCGTGCTCCAGCAGGTCTCGGAGCCCGCCCGTCAGCTCCAGGCCGGGCACTGGCGGCAGCCGTGCGGGAATGAAGGCGCTGAAGCCGTCTTTCCCCGCCTGCTGCTGAATGATCCGCCCCGCCCGTGTCGATACGAACGACTGCACATCCATGATCTGCGCTCCCCAGGGCCACACAATCGGGCACGAGCCCGTGCGAAAGATTCCTTTCACAGGGAGCAACGCTATCAAAGAAAAGCGCTACTTTCTTTCATAGCCGCTCCCGCTGTGAAAGGAATCTATCACAGGCGAGGATCTTATGAAAGAAATACAGCATTTTATTTAATAGAACCCGCGATGGAGATATGAGGACCAGTGCCATGTGCTCGGAGTCCCAGTACTCGCCGTCCAGGCAGTACGCTTGGCGCTCCACGCCGTAAGACACGAAGCCGAGGCGGAGATACAGAGACCTCGCGGCCCGGTTGTCGGGCACCACGCTCAACGTCAGCCGCTCCACGCCCGCGAGGGTTCGGGCGTGCGCAATCAGGGACTCCAGTAGCGCCCGGCCCAGCCCGCGCCCGCGCGCCTCGGGAGCCACGTACATCCCCCAGACGTGGGCGCGGTGCCTTGCCTTGCGATGGCTGTCGCGCCGCAGGCCCGCCACACCCACCAGCACGCCCTCGCCATCCACCGCGCCGAACACCACGTCCTCGCCCCCGGCCCCGCGCGCCAGGCGAGCGGCGATCTCTCCCAGCGGCACCCCCGCCTCTTCCTCGTACGTGGAGCCGAACGCCTCGGGCGACTCGCGCAGGCCGCGCAGCCTCAGTGTCTGGAATGCAGCGGCGTCGGCGGCGTCCAGCGGGCGGATCACCGGTATTCCAGCTCCTCGCGCGTCCACACCTCGCCGGCTCGGACCACCAGGCGCACCGCGCGCAGGTTGCGCACGTCGGCCAGGGGGTCGGCGTCGAGCACCACCAGGTCCGCCAGCTTTTCCGGCGCCAAGGTGCCGATGTCGTCCCTGCGCATGGCGCGCGCGGCGATCCGCGTGGACGACACCAGCACGTCCATAGGCGACATACCGGCCTGCGCCATCGCTTCCATCTCGCGGTAGACGGACGCGCCGTGCAGCGTCAGCGGGTTCCCGGCGTCGGTGCCCATGGCGACGGGAATGCCGGCCGCGTGCACGCGGCGCAGGTTCTCGTTCATGGTCCGGCCGATCTGCTCGAAGTAGGCGGCGAACCCCGCGCCCAGCGTGCGCGCCGGGAGCGAGTCCGTCAGCGCGGCCTTCGCGCGCGTCGCTGGATCGACGCACTCCATCGGCAGGCCTTGGGGATCGAAGCGGCGCTGGTACAGCTGCCGGTAGCCATCCGTCACGGTGAGCGTGGGCGTGTAGATGGTCCCCGCGTCGCGTGCCAGGCGGATGAACTCGTCGTCCACGATGGCGTCGTCCACGGAGTGCACCAGCAGCTGCGCGCCCGCGCGGATGGCGTCCTTGGCCTCCCACAGTCCCGTTGCGTGCACGATCAGCGGCAGGTCGGCGCGGCGCGCCTCGTCGGCCACGGCGCGGACGGCCGCCTTGAGCGCCACCGTGTCGGGGTTCTGCCCTTCCACCAGGTACCACACCTTCACCGCGTCGCTGCCGTGGTGCGCGATCATCCGCGCCCCGGCGCGCGTGGCCGAGTCGCTGGCCGTGTGGACGAACTGGCGCGAGGCGGGAAGGTTCACCCAGTGGTCGCGGGTGGAGAGCAGCGGGCCCGCCGCGGCCACGTGCGGCGCGGCGGTGCTGGCCTCGGCGTCCCCACGCAGCCCCCACGTCCAGGGATACCCGCCCACGTCGAAAGTGGCCGTCACTCCCGAGCACAGGTAGCTGCGGTAGAAGCGCTCGGGGTGCGCCTCCAGCGCGGCGACGGTGGAATCGTAGGGAAACCGCGCCCGGACGTCCTCGGCATCGGGGCGGCCATCGACCCAGCCGGTCTGCGAGTAGTGGACGTGCGCGTCCACCAGCCCGGGGATGATCCACTTTCCGCGCGCATCGATCGCGTGCACGTCCGCCCCTACCTCGCACCGGCCCACGCAGGCGATCCGTCCGTTCCTCATCACCACCGTCGCGTCGCGCAGGGGCGCCCCGCCGGTGCCGTCGATGACCGTGGCACCGGTAAAGGCCACGGCGGGCACCGGCCCGTTTCCGGGCGCGTTGAAGGCGGTGCTCACGGCCACCTTCCAGCTTCCGTCCGGCTGCCTGACCAGCACCCGTTCCGACACGCCGCGCGAGCTGGTGCCGCCCTGTGCCACGCGGTAGCGGTACGTGCCGTAGACCACGCCGGGCGCCAGCGGCACCACCTCGTAGTGGGTGGCTACCAGCGTGTCGGGCCACGCGTTGGGATCGCCTCCCGTCATTCCCTGGTAGCCCCACTGCACCCCGGCCGGCCCGGTGCGCGCCAGCCGTGGGCTCTGCAGGTAGTGGGTGAGGTACGCGGGGCGGTCGCGGCCGTGGATGGAAGCGATGTTGCTTCGGAACGCGGCGAGCGCCTGCACGCTGTCCCGCGCACGTTCGGCGGGCGGGTACGCCTGGGCGCGGACGCCGGACGGAAGCGTGGCGGCGAGCAATGCGGCGGCGGCGAAACGGGCGAGTGAGGTCATCGGCGGATGGCGTACGGGGTTTCTGCTGGGGCGTTGGACAGAGTACGGCGGCGGGCGGAGGGCCGTCAATCGACCACGACGGAACGCGTGTTGCGGCCGGGCGCGGTCCATCGACGGAAACCTTGACCGGGAGAACACACGTGGCGGAAGAAACGACGACACCCTCGGGGCTGCGGTACACGGACGAGCAGGTGGGGACGGGGCAGGAGGCGAAGAGCGGCGACCAGGTGAGCGTTCACTACACCGGGACGCTGGTGGACGGCCGCAAGTTCGACAGCAGCCGCGACCGCGGAACCCCGTTCCAGTTTCCCCTCGGCGCGGGGCGGGTGATCCGCGGCTGGGACGAGGGCGTGGCGGGGATGAAGGTGGGCGGGCGCCGCCGCCTGACCATTCCGCCCGAGCTGGGCTACGGCGCCCGCGGCGCGGGGAGCGCGGTCCCTCCCAACGCTACGCTGGTCTTCGACGTGGAGCTGCTCGGCGTCAGCTGATCCGGTGGCAGGTGGAACTCTCGGCGGGGTTCGGGCATACATGGAACCGACGGCGGACGCGCGCGGAGCCGAAGCAAACCCGCCGCGTCCAAGCGAACCACCTGCTGAGATCGGATGTCGGATGAAGAAGAGAATGGCGCTCCTGGTGGCGGCGGCCCTGGCCGCGCACGCGGGTTCGGCGCAGGCGCAGTCGGGATTCGCGCTCAAGGGCCACTACCTGTTCAACGCCTCGGACGTGAAGAACGAAGAGCAGACCCCCGCGGCCGACGGCTTCAGCGTGGGCGCCGAGTACGTGCTGCCGCTGGGCGTGGGCATCGGCGTGACGGCGTACACCACCGGCAAGGTGACGGAGTTCGACCGCGAGTCCACCAGCTTCGGTGTGCTGGGCGAGGCGAACTACTTCATCGACCTGCCGCTGCTGCCCATCACGCCGTACGTGGGTGTGCACGGCGGGCTGGGGCAGTACACGGTGGACGAGGTGCAGAACGCCGACCCGGAGTTCAAGGACGAGCGCACGCAGCTGGGATTCCAGGTGGGCGCGCGCATGCAGCTGGGCCAGATGCTGGGGCTGGACGCGCAGTACCGCCGGGTGAGCGAGTTCGGTGCGTCTACGCAGGGCGGCGAGCTGGAGCGCAACCAGATCCTGGTGGGCATCACCCTGTTCTGATCGTCATCGGAGAGGACGACGAGGGCCGGCGGAGCGATCCGCCGGCCCCCGTTTCGTTCCGGCGGGTTGACGCGCCGGACGTTCCCGCTATTCTGTTTTAAGGCACTCTAAATTCCTCGTTCGATTCGTGACGACATGCTTCCGATCCACCGCGCCGTCCTGCTCCTGGGCCTTGCCCTCGCCGCTCGTCTGGATGCGCAGACACCCATCTCCGACAACAGCTTTCTCCTGGAAGAGGCGTACAACCAGGAGGCGCGGGTGGTTCAGCACGTCGCCACGGTGATGGGCGACGACGGCATCGTCGAGCTGGGGTTTACGCAGGAGTGGCCGCTCTTCAGCCAGCGCCACCAGATCAGCTACACGCTCCCCCTGCTGCGGCTGCACGACGAGACGCGCTGGGGGGACGTCGAAGTCCAGTACCGGTACCAGCTGCTGAGCGGCCGCGTCGCCGTGGCCCCCAGCGTGACGGCCATCCTCCCCACCGGGCACGACGCGTTCGGCGCGGGGAACGCCGGGATGGCGCTGGGACTGCCGGTCAGCCTGGCGCTGTCACCCGCGTTCGCCGCGCACACCAACGCGGGAGTCACGCTGCTGCCGAACATCGGCGACGTGGAGGGGTCTACGGAGAGCGAGGTGGAGATCAGCCTGGGGCAGAGCGTCGTCTGGCTGGCGCACCCGCGGTTGAACCTGCTGGTCGAAGCGCTCTGGTCGCGCACCGAGGCGGGGGATGTGGTGGCGGAGAGCCTGCTGGTATCGCCCGGCGTGCGGGCGGCGTTCAACCTGGGGTCCACGCAGATCGTCCCCGGCCTCGCGGTGCCGATCGGCGTTGGGGCGAGCAGCCGGGAGCGGTACGCGTTCCTCTATCTGAGCGTCGAGCACCCGTTCTGATCCGCGGCCGACCGGGCTCACACGAGGGACGGTCCCTCGCGGTTACTCGTTTCCCTCCCCCGCCGCCCACTCGTCGCGAAGGATGCCGTACAGCAGCACGTCCCAGAAGCGCCCCTTCTGAAAGACGTGGTCGCGCAGCAGGCCTTCGCGGCGCATCCCCAGCTTTTCCAGCACGCGCGCCGACGCGGCGTTGTCGGCGATGCAGTGGGCGTGAAGCCGCGCCAGCCCCTCGTCGCCAAACGCCCAGTCGCGCATGGCGCGCGCCGCCTCGGTGGCGTACCCGTGGCCCCAGTGCTTGGGGGCAAGCTCGTAGCCCATGTCCGCCACCGGGTGGTCGGGCGCCTCGCGCCGCACCCCCACGTTGCCGATCAGCTCGCCCGTGCTCGCCAGGAGAACGGCGAGCTGCGTGTTTCGGCGCGGGCGCTCGGCTTCGAACCCCAGGAAGGCGGAGATCAGCGCCTGCGTGTCGGCCGGGGACATGGAGTCGCGGTCGTAGAAACGCAGGTAGCGCGGATCGTTCTGGTACACGTGCGTGGGCTTCCAGTCGTCGACCAGGAACTCGCGCAGGATCAGGCGCTTGGTGCGAAGAATCAACGGCGAGGCGGCTGAGGCGGTCGGCATCAACGGACGAGGCGGAAAGATGCGCATCCGCCGCGGCCTCCACAACGTCCGCACCCGCATCCGGCCCGGTGCGTGCGGATGCGACCGGACTCGCGCCCATCGGTCCGCAGGCGCCACGTCCGAACCCTGCTTTCGTACGAAGTGGAATACCATCAACACAGCTCCATCCACCGCCTGCGGCTGGCCGCGGGCGCGCTGACCCTGTGGCGGGTGCCGCCGCGGGAGGACGAGAACCCGCGCGACCTTCGCGAATCCACCGCGTTCTACCCCCTCGTCGGCCTGGGCGTGGGACTGCTGCCTGCCGCCGTGCTCCTGCTCGATGCTCCGGCCGGGCCGCGCGCCGCGCTGGCCCTGGCCGCGTGGGCCGCCGCCACGGGCGCGACCACGCTCGTGGGATGGGCGCACAGCTGCGATGCCGCGCTCACGCCGGTGGACGGACGACATCGACGGTTGAGGATGCTGCGCACCCGCACCTTGGGCGCGTTCGGCGCAGTGGGGCTGGTGCTGCTGATGCTGGCAAAATGGTCCGCGCTGGCCCACGCCCCCGCGTTCGCGCCGCTCGTGGCCGCGCCGCTGGGCAGATGGGCGATGGTGCACGCGCTGCGCACGTACGCGCCCGCGGAGCGCGACCGGCCCGAGGCGGTGCTGAGCGGCGCCGTTCCCCTGTGGGCGGCCACGTGGGTGGCGGTCGCCGTCCTGGGGCTGGTGACGGCCGCCTCGCCGGACCCGGCGCGGACGGCGCTGGCCGTCACCGCGGGGACCCTGCTGTCGCTGGCGGCTGTCGCCTTCCTGGTAGACCGCTTCGCCGGCGTGAACGGCCCCGCGTGCGCGGTGGCGTGCGAGGCGGCGGAGGTGGGGGCGCTCTGTGCGCTGCTTCCATGGGGGTGATGGTTGACCCGCCCCGGCGCGGCCCGTAGTATGCCGCCCGACCACACCGGCCCGAACCGCGCGGAGAAAGACATGTCCAACGTCCCGCAGGACCTGCGATACACGAGCGAGCACGAGTACCTGAAGCCCTCCGGCGGCCAGGACGGCGTGTTCACCGTAGGGATCACCGACTACGCCCAGGACCAGCTGGGCGACATCGTGTTCGTGGAGCTGCCCAAGCCGGGGGAGCACTTCGACGCGCACGGCACGTTCGGCACGATCGAGGCGGTGAAGGCGGTGTCGGACCTGTTCATGCCGCTGGCGGGCGAGGTGGTGGAGGTGAACACCGCCCTCGACGCCAACCCCGGCGTGGTGAACAGCGATCCGTACGGCGAGGGCTGGATGATCCGCATTCGCCTGGACGATCCGGCCGCGGCCGAGGCGTTGCTGGACGCCGGCGCGTACGAGGCGCTGATCGGATAGAACCGCACACGCACTGAGGTTGTATGGCACGCCTTACCTGGCACGGACACTCCTGCTTCATGCTGGAGACCGGCGACGGCACCCGGATCATGATCGATCCGTGGCTCGACGAAAATCCCGCCGCCGACATCAAGGTGGCGGACGTGGACAAGCTGGACTACATCCTGGTGTCGCACGGGCACTCCGACCACTTCGCCGACTGCATTCCGCTGGCGAAGCGCACCGGGGCCACGGTCATCTCCACCTTCGAGCTGGTGTCGTTCTGCCAGCAGGAGGGGGTGAAGAACGGCCACGGGATGAACATCGGCGGGGCGTACCTCTTTCCCTTCGGCCGCGTGAAGCTGACCCCGGCGGTGCACACCGGCAGCATCGCGGGCGACAAGGAAGGCGCGTTCACCACCGACTGCTGCGGCTTCCTGATCAGCCTGGATGGCGGGCCCACCATCTACCACGCGGGCGACACGGCGCTGATTACCGACATGCAGCTGCTGCAGGGCCGCGTGGACCTGGCCATCCTGCCCATCGGCGACAACTTCACCATGGGGCCGGAAGATGCCGCCCGCGCGGTGGAGATGATCCAGCCGGAAACCGTCATCCCCATGCACTACAACACCTTCGAGGTCATCAACCAGAACCCCGAGAGCTTCCGGGAGATGGTGGGCGAGGCCGCGCGCGTGGAAATCCTGGAGCCGGGCGGCAGCTACGAGCTCTGATTCTTTTCGTCCGCGAGGACGGAGGGCATCACGCGGAGGCGCGGAGGAACGGATGAGCCGCGGAGGGTGCACCTCCGCGGCTGTCTGTTTTTCCACGATTCGAAAGTTGCGCCGCCGCTGGCCCCGCGCACTCGACTGGCTCCCTTCCCCCGCGCAGTTTGCGGGGGAAGGGCTGGGGATGGGGGGCGCCGGCCCGAGCACCGGGCCTGCCTGTCGCACCAGCCGACGCCCACCCTGCGATTCACTCAGTCCCTCCCGCGTCCCTTGACGCCCGCACCATCCGCGGCCTACCATCCGCCGCACATGCTCTCCTCAACCGACGCCGTACGAACCGCGTGGCGCCTGCTCGACACGCCCCCCGCGCCCGGTGCGTGGAACATGGCCGTGGACGAGGCGCTCGCGGACGGCGTGCGCGACGGCGGCGTGCCCATCCTGCGCTTCTACCGCTGGACCCCCGCCTGCCTGTCGCTGGGCCGCAACCAGCCCTCCGACGGGTACGACCGGGACGAGATCGGGCGGCGCGGCATCGACGTCGTCCGACGGCCCACCGGCGGGCGGGCCGTCCTGCACCACCGCGAGCTGACCTATTCCGTCATCGTGCGGGACGGGGTGCTGGGCTCGCCTCGCCAGGCGTACGCGGCCATCAACCGCGCCCTGGTCGCGGGGCTGCGGCGCCTGGGCATCGACGCCCGCCTTCAGCCCGCGGGACAGGGGCGTGCGCCCATCCCCTCGCTGGCCCCGTGCTTCGAGCAGCCGGTGGAGGGCGAGGTGACGGCGGCGGGCGGCAAGCTGGTGGGGAGCGCGCAGCGGCGGGAGCGGGGCGTGATCCTTCAGCACGGCTCGCTCCCCATCGACGACGACCAGTCGCTAGTGCCGGCGCTGATGAAGGCCGGCACTCCCGTGGACCCGCCTGCGCCGCCAGCCACGCTCTCGGCCCTGCTGGGACGGGCGCCGGAGTGGGACGAGCTGGTCGGCGCGCTGGCCGCGGGATGGGAGGAAACGGTCGGTGTGCGGCTGGAACGAGGGGGGTTGAGCGGTGCCGAAATGCGGGGCGCGGAGGGGCACCGGGGCCATTACGAGAATCCGGCATGGACTTGGCATCGTTGAGCCGGTCTCAGCGGCGCCGGGTCCGGCCCGCGTGTGGTGCACACCGATGACGTGAGGGGGACGGGATGAAGGCCAGACATCTCCGGCGGGTTCTGCCGGGACTGCTCGTGCTGGCGGCCGCGTGTGGCGGCGATGGCGGCGATGGCGGCGGCGACAAGGCGGGCGAAAAGGGCAAGGACGCCGGGCCGCCGCAGCAGGGCGGAACCGCGGCGCTCGCCGTGTCGACCGACTTCCAGGCGTTCAACCCGGTCACCAACACGCACCTGACCACCGATGACGTGATCAAGCACATGCTGTTCACGCCCATCATCCAGTACGACGCCAAGCTTCAGCCCCAGCCCTGGCTGGCCGAGCGGTGGGAGCTGACGGAAAACAACGTCACCTTCCACCTGCGCCGCGACGTCCGCTGGCACGACGGCAAGCCCGTCACCGCCGAGGACGTGAAGTTCACCTACGACCTGGCCAAGGACAGCGCCGCCGCCTCGCTGCTGGGGTCGGCGTTCCTGAACATGGTCAAGTCGGCCACGGTGGTGGACCCGCACACCATCCGCTTCGACTTCGTGGCCCCGCACGCCCAGGCGCTCGACGCCTTCTGGTGGGCGCCCATGCCCCGGCACCTGCTGCAGGGCGTGTCGGCGGGCGAGCTTTCCACGCACCCGTTCAACCGCAACCCGGTGGGCAGCGGGCCGTTCAAGTTCGGCGAGTGGAAGTCCAACCAGTCGCTGACGCTGGTCGCGAACACCGAATTCCCCGAGCCCCTCGGCGGGCGCCCCAACGTGGACCGCGTGGTGTTCCGCATTACCCCCGAGGCCACCACCATGGTGACGGAGCTGGTGAACGGCACCGCCGACATGGCCGCCTACACCCTGCAGCCCGACCAGGCGAAGCAGGTGCAGCAGCAGCGCGGGCTGGACCTGCGCCACTACCCGTCGCGCGAGTTCACCTTCTTCGCCTGGAACAACACGCGGCCGCTGTTCGCCGACGCACGGGTGCGCCGGGCGCTGACGATGGCCATCGACCGCCAGCGCATCATCGACGGCCTGCTGGGCGGCTTCGGGCAGCCGGCGACGGGGATGATCCCCTCGTGGAGCCCCATGTACACGCAGCAGCAGCCGCTGCCGTACGACGTGAACCAGGCCAAGGCGCTGCTGGCCCAGGCCGGGTGGCGCGACACCAACAACGACGGCGTCGCCGACAAGAACGGCCAGCCGCTGCGGTTTACGCTCACCATCAACTCCGCCAACCGCACCCACGCCGACATCGCGCAGGTGGTGCAGCAGCAATTGAAGGCGGCGGGCGTGGCCATCGACATCCGGCCGCAGGAATTCCAGTCGATGCTCCAGCAGTACAAGGCGCGCGGGTACGACGCCGTGCTGGCCAACTGGAGCCTGGACACCTTCAAGGTGGACCCCACGCCCCTGTTCTCCTGCGCGCAGGCCCGGGTGAAGGGCTCGGCCAACCGCACCGGCTACTGCAACCCGCAGGCTGACCAGCTGGCCGAGCAGGGCATGCGCAGCACCGACGCCGGCCAGGCCAAGCAGGTGTGGGCCCAGTGGGCGCAGCTGATCCAGCAGGACCAGCCCATCACGTTCCTGTACTGGAGCGAGGACATCGCCGGCCTGGGCCCCCGGGTGCAGAACGTGGAAGCCGACGCCCGCAGCAAGATCGTGAACATCCGCGACTGGTGGGTGCGGCAGCGCTGACCGGCTGCCGGCGCGTCGCGAGCCCGCCCTCCGCGGGCTCGCGGCACCCGCGTCCACCCCATCCCCGCGACCCGGCGTCGGCAGGCGGCATCCTTCCCCAACCAGCACGGACACACCAGCGGATACCATGATGAAAACGGCGAGGGACAGGGCGCGCCGGGGCGCGTGGGCGGCGGCCACGCTCGCCCTGCTGGCCGCGTGTGGCGACCGCGGCGGCGCGGACGGCGCGGCGAAGGGCGACACGGCAACGGCGGGCGCTCCCCGGCGGGGCGGAACGGCGGTGGTGGCCGAGATCGGTGACCTGAGCCGGCCCATGCCCCTCTTCTTCCAGGGCGCCCCGGACGGCGACATGATGGACGTGATGTACATGGCCCTCACCAGCCAGAGCTGGGAGAACGGCCAGGCCGTGTTCCGCCTTTCGGACGAGTCGCCCATGGCGCTGGCCTGGCACTACGAGTACACGGGCCCCGACTCCACGGCCATGCGCTTCCGGATGCGCAGCGCCCTCAAGTGGTCCGACGGCCAGCCCATCACCGCGCACGACGTGGTGTGGACGTACCAGGCCGCCGCGGACGAAAAGACGGCCTCGCCGCAAAGCTACATGACCGAGCAGATCGACTCGGTCCAGGCGGAGAACGACTCCACCGTCGTCATCCACTTCAAGCGCCGCTACCCGGGCATGCTGTTCGACGCGGCGCTGAACGTGGCGCCGCGCCACGTGTACGCCTCCACCCCGCCTGACAAGCTGGGCACGCACCCGGTGTTCAGCGACCTGACGAAGATGGTGGTGAGCGGGGCGTGGAAGGTTGGCGCGCATCAGCGAGGGCAGGACATCACGCTGGTGCCCAACCCGCACTTTCCCGTCAGGCCGCGGCTGGACCGCATCGTCATACGAGTGATCCCGGACCCGCAGACCCGCATCGTCGAACTGTTGAACGGCACCGTCGACTTCGCGCGGGGTCTCCCGTTCGACCAGGCGCCGGTGCTGCAGCAGCGGCAGCCCGGCCTCACCTTTGGCCGCGAGTCCCGGCGCTACTGGGAGTACGTGGCCTGGAACGCCAAGACCGTCGAGCAGTTCCAGGACCCGCAGATCCGCCGGGCGCTGGGAATGGCCGTCGACGTGAACGGCATCATGCAGCAGCTGCGGATGGGCGACTACGCCGAGCGCGCGGCCGGGCCCTACTCGCCCATCTTCCGCGACCTGCACGATCCGGCCCTGCAGCCACTGCCCCACGACCCCGAGGGCGCCCGCCGCATCCTGGAGGCCCAGGGATGGCGCGACACCGACAACGACGGCATCCGCGACAAGAACGGAAAGCCCTTCCGCTTCACGCTGATGACCAACACCGGCAACCAGCGCCGGCAGGACGTGGTCACCATCCTGCAGCGGCAGTGGAAGGAGGTGGGCGTCGACGCCCGCATCCAGATGTACGAGCTCACCACCTTCTTCGACCACCTGATGAAGAAGCGCGACTTCCAGGCGGCGCTGGGCAGCTGGGGCGTGGGGCTGGACGCCGACCTGACCGCCGCCTGGTCGTCGGAGGGCGCATACAACGTGGTGGGATACGCCAGTCCCGAAGTCGATGGCATGATCGAGCGGGCGCGCTCCCAACCTACGGCGGCGCAGGCGGATCCCCTGTGGCGCGCCGCCGCGGCCAGGATCGTGCAGGACCAGCCCTACACCTGGCTGTACTACTACGACAACACCACCGGCATCAGCCCGCGGCTGAAGGGCACGCACGTCACCAGCTACGGGGCGTACGCCCGCACCTGGGAGTGGTGGGTGAACGGCGGCCCGCAGCGCGCGGCCGCGCCTGATTCCGCGAAGGGAGGCTCGAGGTAAGAGGATGCTCGCATACCTGGTCCGGCGGCTGCTCGGCGCCATTCCCCTTCTGCTGGGGATCCTGACGCTCATCTTCTTCGTGCTTCAACTGGCGCCGGGCGACCCGATCGCCAAGTTCGCCAATCCGAACGTGAGCCCCGAGGTGCTGGAGCAGATGCGCCGCAACTTCGGGCTCGACCGGCCGCTCCACGAGCAGTACGGCAAGTGGCTGTGGAGCTTCGTCACGGGTGACTTCGGCTACTCGTTCGGGCAGATGCGGCCCATCAACGAGATCCTGCCGGGGATCCTGTGGAACACCATGCAGCTCACCCTGATCTCCCTGGTGGTGATCTTCGTGGTGGGCATGCTGATCGGCATCGTGCAGGCGGTGCGGCAGTACTCCATCGCCGACAACGTGCTGACCTTCCTGGCGCTGTTCTTCTATTCGATGCCCAGCTTCTGGTTCGCCCTGATGCTCATCCTGATCTTCTCGCTGCGGGCGGGGCAGGAAGGGTGGGCGCTGAGCTTTCCGGCCTCGGGGATGACGAGCATCGACTACGAGTACCTGACAGGCGGTGAGAAATTCAGGGACCGGGTGATGCACCTGATCCTTCCCGCCATCGCCTTGGGGATCGGGTCGGCGGCGGGCGTCGCGCGGTACATGCGCGGGGCCATGCTCGAGGTCATCCACCAGGACTTCATCCGCACGGCGCGGGCGAAGGGGCTTTCGGAGCGCACCGTGGTCTTCAAGCACGCGCTGCGCAATGCGCTGATCCCCATCATCACCCTGCTGGGGCTGTACCTGCCCTTCCTGCTGTCGGGCGCGGTGCTGGTGGAAACCATCTTCGCCTGGCCGGGAATGGGGCGTGCCATCGTCGACGCCATCCTGGCGCGCGACTACCCGATGGTGATGGCCACCTCGTTCGTGATCGCCTCGATGGTGGTGCTGGGCAACCTGCTTTCGGACGTGCTGTACGCCGTGGTCGACCCCCGCATTCGGAACGACTGAACATGGTCCGCGTTTCTCCCGATCCCGAGTCGGTCCCGCCCGAGCCCATGCCCCAGGCCACGGGGCAGGAGCTGCACGCCCCCGCCCCGCGCCGCGGCGCGGGGGTGGTGTGGGGCCGCGTGGCCACGCTGGTGCTGGCCTGGGCCTTCACCCTGTGGGTGGCACTCACCGCCTGGCAGCGGCACCAGGCCCGGCAGCTGCTTCCCGAGCCGCGGCCCCGGCTGGGCTGGGACTACTGGGTGGCCGTCGTCACGCTGATCGCCGTCATCGCGGGGATGGTGTGGTGGACGTGGAAGTCGGTCAGCGGCAAGCAGCTGGCGAAGTCGCGCACCCGGGGCGACTCGCAGTGGTCCATCGCCATGCGGCACTTCAAGAAGAACCGCCTGGCCATGGGCGGCATGGCGGTGATGATCCTGCTGTACGTGATCACGCTGGTCACCCCGCTGATCGCCCCGTACGACCCGGCGGCGCAGGGCGACATCATCACCTCGCGCTACCTGCCGCCCTCGGGCGAGCACCTGTTCGGCACCGACAAGTTCGGGCGCGACATCTTCAGCCGCACGCTGTACGGCGCGCAGATCTCGCTTTCCATCGGCTTCGTGGCCGTAGGCATCAGCATCACGCTGGGGACCATGGTGGGCGCGCTTTCCGGCTACTTCGGCGGCTGGGTAGATGCCGTGCTGATGCGCGTCACCGACATGATGCTGGCCTTTCCGCGGCTGGTGCTGCTGATCGTGGTGATCGCCATCTTCGAGAACCCCTCGTTCTGGCTGGTGGTGATCGTGCTGGGGCTGACGGGGTGGATGGGTACGTCGCGCATCGTGCGCGGCGAGGTGCTGTCCCTGCGCGAGCGCGAGTTCGTGCAGGCGGCACGGGCGCTGGGGTTCAGCGACTTCCGCATCATCACCCGCCACGTGGTGCCCAACACCATGGCCCCGGTGATCGTGTCGGCCACGCTGGGCATCGGCCTGACCATTCTGACGGAGGCGTCGCTCTCGTTCCTGGGCCTTGGCGTGCAGCCGCCCACGCCCACCTGGGGGAACATGGTGGCCGACGGGCGCGACGCGCTGACGCAGGCGTGGTGGATCGCCACCTTCCCGGGACTGGCCATCGTGCTGACGGTGGTCGCCTTCAACCTGCTGGGCGACGGCCTGCGCGACGCGCTGGACCCGCGCCTGCGCACGTGAGGCCGTGATGTCTACGCAGGCCCCGCTGCAGCTGGACGCACGGACGTTGTCCTTCGAGGAGTTCCTGGAGGCGTACGATGGGGTGCACGCGGAGTGGGTGGATGGGCGGGTGCGTCTCGTGAGCCCGGGAAACGAGCGGCAGTCGGACCTCTCGTTGTGGCTGGGCGCGCTGGTGCGTTACTGGGCGGACCTGCACGACCTCGGGCGTACGTACCTGCCCAACTACTCGATGAAGCTGAGTGACGGCACGGCCCGCGAGCCGGACGTCTTCTTCGTGCGGTCAGAGCACCTGGACCGCGTCCGCGGGACCTACGTCGACGGACCCGCGGACCTCGTGATCGAGATCCTCAGCCCGTCGACGCGCGGGGTGGACCGGGGCGAAAAGTTCTATGAATACGAGCAGGCCGGGGTCGCCGAGTACTGGCTGATCGATCCCGCGCGGGAGGCCGCCGAAGCCTATCGCCTGGACGCGAGCGGCAGGTACGAACTGGTGGCGCTCGGAGATCCGGCTGTGCTGCGGAGCAACGTGCTGCCGGGGCTGGAGATCCCCGCTCCCTGGCTGTGGCAGAAGCCGCTTCCTTCGCTGCCGTGGGTCTTCCGGCAGTGGGAAGCGTGAGGGAATGGCAACTCGTGAGAGGCGGGCACCCCGGCAGGATGGGACCGCGATGATCGCGCAGGCGCACGGAACGGCCGACGCGGTGAGCTACGAGGACTTCCTCCGGGCGTACGACGGGGTTCGCGCGGAATGGGTGGACGGGAAGGTGGTGGAGATGAGCCCGCAGACGGACCGGCACCTGCTGATCTGGGGATTTCTGTACAAGGCGATCAGCGGCTTCGTCGCGCAGAAGGGGATCGGCGGCCTGGTGGGGCAGGCAGGGTTCCAGGTACGGCTCAGCCCCAAGGTGGCGCGCGAGCCGGACGTGTTCTACCTGGCGCCCGACAACGAGCACCGGTTCAAGCGCACTTTCGTGGACGGGCCGGTAGACCTGGCGGTGGAGCTGATCAGCCCGGACAGCCGGGTGCGCGACCGGCGCGACAAGTTCGTGGAATACGCCCAGAGCGGCGTGCGGGAATACTGGATCATCGACCCGGACGCGGAGACGGTGGAGGTCTTCCGGCTGGCTGCGGGCGCGTACGCGCCCGTGCCGCTGGGAGACCCGCCGCGCGTGGCCAGCGAGGTGATCCCGGGGCTGTGGATCGATCCAGCGTGGATGTGGACGGAGAAGCCGAACGAATGGGCGGCGTTCAGGGAATGGGGGCTGATTTGACGCAACCGGACAACACGGCGGGCGCGCGGCCGGGCGCGGACGGGCCGATTCTGCAGGTGGAAAACCTGCGCACCTGGTTCAGCACCGACGCGGGGCTGGCGCGCGCGGTGGACGGCGTTTCGTTCCACGTGAATCCCGGCGAAACGCTGGGCATCGTGGGCGAGTCGGGGAGCGGCAAGTCCGTCACCTCGCTCTCGGTGATGCGCCTGATCCCGAACCCTCCCGGCAAGATCCAGGAGGGCTCGCGCATCCTGTTCCGCGGGAGCAACGGCGAGATGGAAGACCTGGCGCAGGCGTCGGAAAAGCGGATGCGGCAGATCCGCGGCAACGACATCGCCATGATCTTCCAGGAGCCCATGACCTCGCTGAACCCGGTGTTCACCGTGGGCTTTCAGATCGAGGAGTCGCTGCGGCTTCACCAGGGGCTGAGCAAGAAGGCCGCGCGCACCCGGGCCATCGAGATGCTTCAGCTGGTGGGCATTCCCATTCCGCACCAGCGGGTGGACGAGTACCCGCACCAGCTCTCGGGCGGCATGCGCCAGCGCGTGATGATCGCCATGGCGCTGGCGTGCGACCCCAAGCTGCTGATCGCCGACGAGCCGACGACGGCGCTCGACGTGACCATCCAGGCCCAGATCCTGGAGCTGCTGAACAAGCTGCAGAGCGAGCTGGGGATGAGCATCATCCTGATCACCCACGACCTGGGCGTGGTGGCCGAGACGTGCGACCGGGTGATCGTGATGTACGCGGGGCAGGTGTTCGAGGAGGGGCCCGTCGACGACGTGTTCCACAACCCGCAGAACCCGTACACCGAGGGGCTGCTGCGCTCCATGCCCAAGCTGGGGCAGGACGTGGGGCGCCTGGCGGTGATCCCTGGCGTGGTGCCCTCGCCCATCGCCTGGCCCACGGGGTGCCGCTTTCACGACCGCTGCCCGTACGGCTGGGAAAAGACGGAGAAGGAGGCGCCGCCGCTGTTCGAGATTGGGCCCGGGCGCAAGAACAAGTGCTGGCTGGTGAAGTATCCCGAGCGCCGCGCCGAGATCAACCGCGAGACGGGCGGCTTTGCCCCCGAGGGCGCGCTGACGGGCACGGGCGCGGCCACGCCGGTGGCGGGCTCGCCGGACCTGGCGCCCGAGCTCGACGGCGGGGAGGTGGCCTGATGGCGAACGCTCCCGAGGGGCGCACCCCCGCCGGCGGCCAGGGTGCGGCCGACGGACAGCGCAGCGGCGGCAGCGAGCCGGCCGCCGCGTCGTCGCCGCTGGTGGGCGCGGGTGTGGAACGTACGGTGGCGGACGGGGCGTCGCGCGACGCGGTGCACAAGACGCCGCCGGAGCGCCCGGAGCTGCCCCCCGCCAAGGGCGACAGCGACCTGCGCGGCGAAACGCCCGACGACATGGAGCCGCCGCCCGAGGCGCTGCTGGTGGTGCGCGGGCTGAAGAAGTACTTCCCCATCAAGAAGGGGTTCTTCAACCGCCACGTGGGCGACGTCAAGGCGGTGGACGGCGTGTCGTTCTTCTTGAAGAAGGGCGAAACGCTGGGGATCGTGGGCGAGTCCGGCTGCGGCAAGAGCACCATGGGGCGCGCGGTGCTGCGCCTGATCGAGCCCACGGCCGGCGCGGCGCTGTTCGAGGGGCGCAACATCTTCGAGATGGACAAGGCCGAGCTGCGGACGATGCGGCGGCGGGTGCAGATCGTTTTCCAGGACCCGTACAGCTCGCTGAACCCGCGCATGACCATCAGCGACATGCTGCGCGAGGTGCTTTCCGTCCACGGCATCGCCACGGGGCAAAAGGCCAAGGACCGCATCGCCGAGCTGCTGCGCATCGTGGGGCTGCGGCCGGAGCACGCCATCCGCTACCCGCACGAGTTCTCGGGCGGGCAGCGGCAGCGGCTGGGAATCGCCCGGGCGCTGGCGGTGGAGCCGGAGCTGATCGTGTGCGACGAGCCGGTGTCGGCGCTGGACGTATCGGTGCAGGCGCAGGTGATCAACCTGCTCCAGGACCTTCAGACGGAGTTCGGGCTGAGCTTCCTGTTCATCGCGCACGACCTGTCGGTGGTGGAGCACATCTCCGATCGCGTGGCGGTGATGTACCTGGGGCGCATCGTGGAGATCGCCGAATCGGGCGAGATGTACCGCAACCCGCTGATGCCGTACACGCAGGCGCTGCTATCGGCCGTGCCCATCCCCGACCCGCGGGTGCGGCGCGAGCGCATCGTGCTGCAGGGCGACGTGCCCTCGCCGGCCAACCCGCCGCCGGGGTGCCCGTTCCACCCGCGCTGCCAGCATCCGCTCAAGGACGCGGACTGCGCGAGCATCGTCCCGCCCCTGGCCGACAAGGGCGGCGGCCACTTCGCGGCCTGCATCAAGGTGCCGCTGGGGGCCGGCTTCAACGGCAAGGACCCGCTGCCGGTCCTGCAGTAGGCGGGACGCGGCGTGAATGGAACTGCAGAGGGCACCGGGGACGACCCCGGTGCCCTCTGCGCACGTACCTCAGGAACGCCATGGAGCCCAACTCGCGCCCGGGGTCGTGGGCGGAACCGGCGGTCTCCTCTCTGTAGGCCGTCAAAACGCCCCCACCCACACACAAGCTTGACATCGTGAGCGCAAACGATAATCTTATCTTAAAACCCAGCTCACTTTGTGCACATACATACGTTTAATGGGTCCACTCTCACGCATTCAAAGACAGATGAACCGACGTGCTCTCTTCCGCGGTCTCGTCCTGACTGCGACGCTCCTGGCGAGTGTGGCGACAGGCGCCTGCGACAGTGTTTTCGCCGTGTTGACCGGGGTGTATCGGGGCCCGCGGCCCGCACACGAGAACATCGAGTCCGAGGTCGTGATCGTGCGCTCCATCAATCGGCAGCCCAGTGGAGTGGCCTTGTTGATCCTTGACCGCGTCCGCTACTCCGAAAACGGCGATCCGCACGACGTCAACCGCGTTGTCGAGGCGTTGACGACCCAGGTGCAATCCGCGTTCGACGCGCTGAACGTCCGAGTGGGCGACCGGCTCGTGGTCTCGACGAGCTTTATCCAAGTGGGTGAGACCGGGGATTTGCGGGAAGTCCCGAACTGGCCCGGGCACGATTATCCCGAGTACCCGATCGGAGTGCACTATCTGACCGCGGTAGCCAAGGCTGCTCCGTAGCCTTCACGTGCCGCGTACGAGAACGGGGGCATCGCTACAGTGATGCCCCCGTTTTTCGTGAGCTCGGTTTTCGGAGCAAGTATCAGGGCGAGACCTGTGGGAGGCGGACCACGAAGGTGGCTCCCGTACCGCGAACGTTCTGAACTTCGATCGTGCCGCCGTGTGCCTCGACAAAGCTCTTCGTAATCGACATGCCCAGGCCTGTGCCGCCCGATTTGCCGTGCGTTACGAAGGCGTCGAAGAGCGTGGGGAGGACCTCCTCCGGGATCCCGCCGCCCGTATCGGCGATGGAGAACACGACATCCAAACCTTCCTGCCGCACCGTGAGGGACAGCCGGCCGCCGTCCGGCATCACCTCGCCCGCGTTCTTCACGATGTTCAGCAGTGCCCGCGAGAGGCGGCCCGGATCGGCGGTGATGACGAGGTCGGGATCCAGGTCTCTCTCCACCTGTACGCCGCGTCGCTCCATCCCTTCCAGCGCCTGCTCCTCGAGCGGGAGCAGCAGGCTTCGCAACGATACCGGCTGGACCTGGAGACCCGCGTCGCCACGCGTGAACGCAAGAAGCCCATCGAGCATCCCGGTCATGGATTCCGCGGCACGCCGCAGTCGCCCCGGCACATCCTGGAGAGGGATGCCATCTTCCAGGCAGGCAGCCGCCACGTGCACCACGCTGATCGGGTTCTTCAGGTCGTGGACGATGCCCAAGGCCGTTCGGCCGACGATCTGCAGCCGCTCCTGTTGCAGCGCTTCCCGCACCCGGTCGTCGTTGCTGGCCCTGACGCGCCGGATGAATGCGGACATGGCATTCCGGGTGAACAACGCCGGCGCGAGCTCGAGCGCCCGCTCGATCGCCGCCCTGTCCAATCGGGCAACCCGCGCCGGAGTCACGGCCTGCGCGCGGGCGGAGCGTGGCGCTGGCGCGAAGTAGGACATCTCCCCGAAGAAGTCGCCGGGACCCGCCATGGCGAAGGTCACCCTGCGCTCGCCCTCGCCGCGTCCGAGCCAGATCCTTCCGCCCAGGACGAGGTACATCTCGTCCGATTCATCTTCCAGGTCGAAGAGAACCTCGCCTTCCGCGACATCGATCACCTCTGCCAGGCGCGCGATCTCTTCGCGCACCTCGCCGGACATATCAGCGAGAAGCTGATTCTCCTCGATGGACATCGTCCCCGTCGGGGCGTTCACAGATCCGTCGTGCATTGCTCCCTCTCCGATGCCTTCTTGGCGACGCTACGCCGGGCGGCAGGTCCTTACGCCGGGCGCGCCGGGCCGGCCGCTAGCGCAGGCGGATCGGGAGCTGCACCCACACGTCCGCAGGCACACCGTCCACCGTGGCGCCGCGGAAGGTGAGCATGGGAACCAGCCCCAGGGTGAACCGGTCCAATGCGGCGTTTCCGCTCCGCCGCTGGAGCTCGGAATGCAGCACCCGCCCGTCGCGGCCAACGAACATGCTCAGGTGGATTGTGCCGGGCAGGGTTGCAGCCGGCCCCTGCTGCTGGAACCAGTTGCTCAGCGCGCTCTGGAGTACGTCCCGGTTGGTCAGCACAGGGGGGCACTCGTGCCGCTTGCCGTCCGCGCGCGCCGGGGGCAGCGGCAGGGTATCGAAGCGGGTGAACAGGGTGATTCGCCCCGGCCCACGTTGCGGGATCTGGACCGCGCGCTCCACGATCCCGGGCAGCACGCTCGTCAGCGTGGGCGCATCGAGGTTGCCTTCGAAGATGCGCAGAAAGGGGTCGCTCCCGTTGCGCTCCACGGAGAAGACCACGACACCGCGCGGCTCGCGCACTCCCGCGGCGGTCGCGGCGTCCAGCAGCGCCTGGCGGTTGGCGGCCTGAACGGACTTGCGGATGGAGTCCTCACGCGCCTCGCGGCCGCGTGCGGGACGGTCGCGCTCCCAGCTGCATCCCTGCGCGGAGAGCGAGGGTGCGGTGCAAAGCAGGGCCAGGGCACAGAGCAGGACGCGCATCGGAATCATCGCTGAGAAAAGAAGGGTTCTGGGGGCGGCACCCCGACGTGCCCCCGAATCACGAGTGACAATAACCTTTCGTGGCGTGTGGAGCGACCGCCCGGCCACGTCACCCGCGGCGCGGCGGGATCGTGTGGGGGGGAGGCAGTTCCCGCCAGACCCGGCTCGACCTGCCGCGGCGCCTCGACGTGGGGGAGTGGCGGGCCGGAACGATCGAGCGAGGCGCCGGGAAGGCCGCGCGCCAGTGACCCGGTCACGAGCCGTCCTTGACGAAAGGTGAGTGCGCTCATATTTATAAGTGAGCGCACTCATGTTTTGATGGGCGGCGCGTGCACCCCTCGCTCGAAAGGACCGGGACCCATGCAGGATCCATTCACCCCCGACGTGCCTCCGGAGCCGCATTCCACCCCCGCGGCGGTGCGGCCCATCACGGGGCGGCGTGCGCGGAACAAGACGGCGACGCGCGAGAGCATCGTCTCGGCGGCCCTGGAGCTGTTCGAAAGCAAGGGCTTCGAAGCGACGACCACGCGCGAGATCGCCATGAAGGCCGGGGTGGCCGAAGGCACGGTCTTCAACTACTTCGAAACCAAGGACGACATCGCGCTTCACTTCTTCGAAGCCGAGGTGGACCACGCCATCGCCACCGTGCGCGCCGACCCCACGTTGAAAGGCGCCGCGCTCGAGGAAAAGCTCTTCGCGCTGGTGCACAGCCAGATCGAGTACCTGGCCCCCTACGAAAGCTTCATCGGCGCCGCCTTCGTGCGGGCGCTCCGGCCGTCGTCCAAGCTGGCGCTCAGCCCGCGCGCGCTGGAGCTGCGGGCCCGGTACCTGGACTTCGTGCAGGACCTGATCGAGGAGTCGCTGCCCAAGCGGCGGGCGCGCCAGCTCGGCTGGATCGCGCCCCAGGCGTTCTGGATCTACTACCTGGGCGTGCTCCTGTACTGGCTTCACGATTCCTCGCCGGCCAAGCAGAACACGCTCGCCTTCCTGGACCGCTCGCTCCGCTTCGGGACGACGTTCCTGCGCGAAGGGGGGATCTGATGGGGGCCGACGAGGGCGCCGCGCGCAGGGCGCTGCGCATGGCGGCGATGAGCGCGGGGGTGAGCGGCAGCTACCTCGGCTACCTCGTGCAGCGGATGTTCCTGGGCGAGGAGGAGCGGGCCGAGAAGCTCCGCGCCACCCATGCACGCGCCGGGCGGCAGATGACGGGAGGGCTGCTTTCGCTCCGCGGGCCGGCCATGAAGCTGGGACAGGCGCTCAGCCTGCAGGGAGACGTGCTCCCCGAGGAGATGATCGCCGAGCTGGGGCGGCTGCAGATGGAGGCGCCCGGGATGCACCCTTCCCTGGTCAGGGCGCAGTTCCGCTCCAGCCTGGGCCGCAACCCCGAGCAGGTGTTCGCGAAGTTCGACGCCACGCCGTTCGCGGCCGCCTCGCTGGGCCAGGTGCACGCGGCGGTTACGCACGCGGGCGACGAAGTGGCGGTGAAGGTCCAGTACCCCGGGATCGGCGACGCCATCGCCAGCGACTTCCGGCTGCTGCGCACGTTGTCGCTTCCGGCGAAGCTGTCGAAAGTGCTCTCGGCGGATCTGCTGGACGAGCTGGAAAGGGAGATCGTGGCCGAGACGGACTACGTACGCGAGGCCGGGAACATCGAGTTCTTCGCGACGGGCCTGCAGCCGCTCGGGTTCGTGTCCGTCCCCGCCGTCTATCGGGACCTTTCCTCGGAGCGCGTGCTTACGATGTCGCGGCTGAAGGGCGGGCACCTGGACGACGTGCTGGCCCGCGACCCGTCGCCCGAAACCCGGGACCGCATCGGCGCGAACCTGCTGGAGCTGTTCTATTTCCAGCTCCTGCACATGCAGGCGTTCCACGCCGACCCGAACTGGGGGAACTACCTGTTCCACGACGACGGCTCGATCGGCATGGTGGATTTCGGCTGCGTGAAGTACGTGCCTGCCCGGTTCGTGGAGAACCTCCGCAAGATCTTCCTGTACCCGGGCCCGCGGGACTCCGACGATTTCCGCGCACTCCTGGCCGAGCGGTACTCGCTGTACGGAAAGCGCCTGGGCGATGCCGCCATGCGGGCGCTGGTGCAGTTCTCGGAGCGCTTCTATGGCCGCGTGTACCCGCCCGACGACGACGAACGCGCATTCGACTTTTCCGACGCCGAGTTTCTTCGCGAGTACGCGGCCGAGTCGCTTCGGCTGACCCGCGCCGGCGGTGCGCTCCCGGAGTACGTGTTCCTGGCGCGCGCCGAAACCGGGCTGTACCAGACGCTCCACCGGCTCGGCGCGCGGGTACGTACCAGCCAGGTCGTGCGCCGGTACCTGCGGGATTGATGGACACCGGTGGGGTTCCCTCCGGCCCCGCCCCGGCCCCCTTCCCCCGCTGCGCAGGGTAGGGGGAGACTTCGATGCGCTTTGGCTGGCGTTGCGCACCCGACCAGCGGATGCAGTCCGCGAAGGCGGACTTTGGGCCGTCGTTGCCGCGACTTCAGTCGCCCCAGCAGGCCCCATCCACTCCCACGCCCTACCTTCCTGCCCGATGCCCACATCGATCGAAAGCCGGTTCGAAGCGTTTCGAGCCGCGCACCCGCCGATTCACGTTCCTCGTCCCGAGCCCTGGACCTACATCCGCGGCGGCCGGGAGGGCCCGGCGGTGCTGCTGCTGGGGGGCGCGCTCGGCGTGGCGGAGTTCGCGTTCACGGCCATCACCGCCCTCGAGCGCAGGGCCAGGGTGATTGCACCCGACTACCCGGCTGCTTCGGACCTGGATTCCCTGGTACGGGGGCTGGCCGCCGTCCTGGACCACGCGGGGGTGGATCGCGCGGTGGTCGCCGGCGGGTCGTACGGGGGGCTCGTCGCGCAGGCATTCGCGAGGATGCACCCGGAGCGGACGCATTCGCTCATCCTTTCTCACACGGGTGCGCCCGAACCGATGCGCGGACGACGATGGGCGGTCCGGCTGCTGGAGATGATCCCCGAGGTGGTGCTTCGGGCCCTTCTGCGGCGGCGGCTAGCGACGGCGCTGCGGGGCGCGGATCCGTTCTGGCTCGAGCAATTTCACGCGATCGTTTCCGGGCTTTCGGGCGCGGCGATCCTGAGCCGCGTGCGCATTGCCGCCGAGGCCGGCGACCGCTTCGGCAGGGAGCCGCTCGGGCCCGTGCCGTACCCGGTGCTGATCGTGGAGGCGGACGACGATCCGTTCTTTCCGCAGGCCGAGCGGGCCGCTCTGCACCGTCTCTACCCCGGCGCCGAAGTGCACACCTTTCACGGTACGGGCCACCTTGCGGCGGTGGTCGCCTCCGAACGCTTCGCCTCCGTTCTCCTGGATTTCATCTCCAGGCACGGAGCCCTGGGCCAACGAGAACCTTGACCACATCCGCGGAGCCTGTTAGTGTATTGACATGATGTCAATCCACTAACATGCAAGGATGTGGATGTCCGCTCCCTCGCAGTTCGACCTGGGGCGCCGCGAGCGCCAGATCATGGACGTGGTGTTCCGGCTGGGCCGGGCCACGGCGCAGGAGGTCCTGGCCGAGCTGCCGGACCCGCCCAGCAACTCGGCCATCCGGGGAATGCTCCGGCTGCTCGAGGAGAAAGGCTACCTGACGCACGAGCAGGATGGGCCCCGCTACGTGTACCTGCCGACCGCGGAGCCGGAGGAAGTGAGCCAGACCGCCCTCCAGCACCTGGTGCAGACCTTTTTCGGCAATTCGCGCGCGTCGGCAGTGGCGGCGCTGCTGGACCTGCCCCACCAGCCGCTTTCCGACGACGAGTACCACCGGCTTTCCCGCCTGCTGGACGAAGCCCGCGACGCTGGAGACGACAAATGACTCCGCCCCCCATTTCCGCCGCCGAAGCGCTCGCGGTGCTCGGCCTGCTCGCCAAGGCCACGCTGGTGGTGGCCGTCGCCGGCCTGGCGGCCGCCTGCCTGCTTCACCGCGGCGCCTCGGCCGCCGCGCGCCACATGGTGTGGGCCCTCGCCATCGGGGCGGTGCTGTCCCTTCCCGTGCTGTCGGTGCTCCTCCCCGGCTGGCGGGTGGCGGTGCTGAGGGAGGCGGAGCCGGTTCCCGCGTCCTTCTCCGCTCCCGCCGGTCCGCTCTCGGCCGGACCGGCCGAGATGGACGACGAGGCGGCGAGTGGACGGCCCGCGGCTGCCGCGCCCGCCCCCGTGCCCGCCGCCCCCGCGCCCATCGGCGTGGAGTGGCTGCTGGCCGGGCTCTACGCGCTGGTTGCGCTGGCGCTGGCCGGGCGGGTGGTGGCGGGGCGGTGGAGCGTGGCGCGCCTGGCGCGGAGCGCCACCCCCCTTGATTCGCCCGAGTGGCGGGAGCTGCTGCGCGACCTGGTGTGGGTGGCCGAGGTGGAGCGCCCCGTTCGCCTGCTGCGGAGCGACCGCGCCACCATGCCCATGACGTGGGGGACGCGGCGCCCCGTGGTGCTCCTTCCCGCGGCGGCGGATGGCTGGTCGGCGGAGCGGCGCCGCGTGGTGCTGCTGCACGAGCTCGCCCACGTGGCACGGCGCGACTGCCTGCTGCAGACGCTGGCCGCCCTTGCGTGCGCCCTGTACTGGGTGCACCCGGGCGTGTGGTACGCCGCCCGGCGCATGCGCGCCGAGCGCGAGCTGGCGTGCGACGATCGCGTGCTCGCGGCCGGCACCCGCGCGCGGAGCTACGCGGCGCACCTGCTGGAGGTGGCGCGCGCCTTTCGGCCGGACGGGGGCGCGTCGCCCGTGGCCGTGAGCATGGCGCGCCCGTCGCAGCTGGAAGGGCGCATGCTGGCGGTGCTGGACGCGGTGCGCAGCCGCCGCGCTCCGTCCCGTGCGGCGAGCGCCGCAGCTGCCGCCGTCGCGCTGACCGTTTCCGGCCTGGTGGCCGCGGTGCACCCGGCGGTGGCGAAAGCACGTCCCCCGGCGGCGCCGGCGGAGGTGCGGCAGGCACAGGAGCACGTGGTGGAGCACACCGTTGCGGCGCGGCCGGGCGGGCGGCTGGAGCTGGTGATGGACAACGAGGCCGCGGTGGAGGTGACGGGGTGGGAGCGCGACGCGGTGTTCGTGCACGCCGAGTTCACCGGCGCGCGGGCGCGCGAGGGGCGGGTGGATGCGGTCGCGGCCGCGGGAGGCGTGCGGGTGACGGGGCGCCGCCCGGGCGCGGCCGGTCGCCAAGACAAGCTGCGGATCTGGGTGCCGCGCCACTTCGACGTGGCCGTGCGCTCGCGCGGCGGCGGCGTGTCCATCCGCGAGGTGGAGGGCCGCTTCACCGGGACCTCCGGCGGCGACGGGCTGCACCTGGACCGGCTGCGCGGGACGGTGGACTTCGCCAGCGAGGGCGGCGGCGTGATGATCGCCAGGTCGCGCCTGGAGGGGGAGATCCGCACCGCGGGCGCGGGCGCGCTCCTGGACCGCGTAACGGGCGGGGTGAACGTGGTGAGCGGCGGCGGGGCGGTGGTGCGCGGGCGGGTGGATACGGGTGACGGCGATGGGGAGCATCCCGCCCCGGCGAACGGGCAGCACGTCCAGGTGTTCCCGGACCCCGATCCGGACCCGAACCCGGAGATCGGCCTGGACTGCACGGCGGGCACCTGCACCGTCGTCGCGGAGCGGAAGGACCCGGCGGGCACCCGCGCGGGCGGGAACGGGTTCGCGTTCCTCACCGGGACGGGCGAAGAGCGGCGCGCCGCGGTCGAGGCGATCGCCCGCAACGCGCCCCCCGCGGCCGCGGCCGAGGCGCTGGAGCGGCTCGCCTTCCAGGAGACGGACCCCGAGGTGCAGCGCGAGGCCGCCGAGTCGCTCGCCGGCCTGCGGGGCGGGGCGGGGCTCGCGGGGCTGCTGAAGATCGCCCGCGTGCACCCCGGCGAGGAGGCGCGCCGCGAGGCCGCCGAAGGGCTGGGGGTGCTGGCCACGACTCAGGCCGTCGCCGGGCTCCGGCGCATGGTGGCCAGCGACCCCGACGACGGCGTGCAGGGCGAGGCCGTCGAGGCGATGGCCGGCATCCTGGGGCGCGGCGACGTACCCGCCCGGACGCGCCAGGAGGTCCGCGCCGCGCTGCGCGAAATCGCACGCTCGCACCCGGTCGCGAGCGTACGGGCCCGCGCGCACGCCGAGACGACCGACCCGCCCCGCGAAATTTCGGCGGGGCAGCCCACGGGGGAGCGGCTTCCGCTGGCGCCCGGGGCGCGCGAGCTGGCGCTGCGCAACGCGGGGAGCGCCTCGGGCGCGGATGCGGCGGCCATCCGCCGGCTGCGCCCGGCGCTCGACCACACCCCGACGAGCGCGATGGACCTGGTACGGGAGCGTGCCACCTGGGCGCTCGCGCAGGTGCGCGGGGGCGAGCTCATCCGCCCCCTGGTCGCCGCATTGGGCGACGCGGACTGGCGGGTGCGCGCCTACGCCGCCTGGGCGCTCGGGGCGGCGGGGGAGCGCAGGGGGGTGAATGCGCTCGCCGGCGCCCTGGCAGACCCGCACTGGCGGGTGCGCGCGAACGCCGCATCGGCCCTCGCGCAGGTGCCGGACGCGCGGGCGGTGACGGCGCTCGGCTCGGTGCTGCGCGACCCCGCCTGGCAGGTGCGGGCCGGCGCCGTGGAAGCGCTGGGCGCCATCGGCGACGCCCGCGCCATCGCGATGGTGGAGCCGCTGCTGCGCGATCCGCACGTGGCCGTGCGCGGCGCCGCGCAACCGGCCATCGCTCACCTCCGAAGCTCACGCGCGCGCGGGTAGCCCCCGCGCCCGGCTTCCACTCGAAAGCGTACTCGCATGCTAAAAATTTCGCATCTCCGCACGGCCACGGCGCTCCTTTGGGGACTGGCGGCCGCCACCGCGACCGGGGCGGAGGCACAGACGCTCGCGCGGCAGGTGGCGGCGAACCGCGACGGCACCGTGCTGATCCATTTCACCGGGGCGCCGGGGGCGTGCGGCGACGGCCGCGCGGTCATCGGCCGGCGCCTGGCGGGCGGCGGCTTGGCGCTCTTCGTCCCCAGCCTGTCGCAGCTCCCCAACGACGCGGAGGCGGCGTGCAGCCCCGGCCCGGTGCGCGTGGCGCTGGGAATGGCGGGCGGGCGCGTGGCCTCGGTGCGCGCCACGGCGGGACCTGCTCCCGGGGCGGCGGCGATCGCGGTTTCCCCCACCGAGGCGGGGTCCTTCCTTCTCGACCTGGCCCTGCGGAGCGACGGCCAGGTCGCGCGGGGAGCGCTGGTGCCCGTTTTCCTGCTCGACGGCGAGCCGGTGTGGCGGGGGCTGCTGCGCGTGGCGCGGTCGGCACGGGCGCAGGAGGCGCGGAGCCTGGCGGCCAAGGAACTGGGGCGGCGCGCGGCGGCCACCATCCAAGGCGGGGAGCGGGGGCACCGGGCCGACACGGAGCTTTCCCGGAGGAACGGCGGCGAGGAGGAGTGGCTCGCCGTCGCCACCCGCGACGGGAACCCGGCACGCCGCCGCGCCGCGCTCCAGCTGCTGGGCAAGGAAGGCACTCCGCGGGCGCTGGACCTCTTCGAATCCATCCTGTCCCGCGCGCGATGAGCGCCGCGGCCCCCCCACGACCTCCCGAGGCAGCCATGCGCCGGATCCATCTCACGTTCCTTCTTCTCCTCGTCTGCGCCCCGGCCGCCGTGGCCCAGGTTCCCGCCGACTCCACCCGCGCGGCCACGCGCGCCGTTCGTGCCGCGCGGGTGAGCGGCGCGGTCCGCGTGGACGGCCGGCTGGACGAGGCGGCATGGGCCGCGGCGGGCGTCGCGGACGCGTTCACGGAAAGCTACCCCACCCCGCGGGCCCCGGCGCGGGAGCGCACCGAGGCCCGCATCCTCTTCGACGACCAGGCGGTGTACGTGGGCGTGCGGATGTACGACGCGCGCCCGGACTCCATCGCGGCCCAGCTCGCCCGGCGCGACGCATCGGGGATCTACTCGGACTGGGTGCACGTGATCCTCGACACCTACCACGACCGCCGCACGGGCTTCCGCTTTTCGGTGAACCCCCGCGGGGTGAAGAAGGACGTCTTCCACTTCGACGACACCAACGAGGACCTGAGCTGGGACGCCGTGTGGGAGGTGGCGGCCCAGGTGGACTCGGCGGGGTGGACGGCGGAGTACCGCATTCCGCTGTCGCAGCTGCGCTACGGGCGGCGCGAGCCGGCGGCGGGGCGCGTGTGGGGGGTGCAGGTGCAGCGCGACGTGGCCCGGCGTGAGGAGCGCACCTCCTGGTCGCCGTGGACGCAGAGCGAGGGCGGCTTCGTGTCGCGCTTCGGCGACCTGGCGGGGCTGGACGGGCTGCGCACCCCGCGCCGCCTGGAGATCCAGCCGTACACCAGCGCGCGCATGGACCGCGCGCCCGGCGGCGACGCGGCGAACCCGTTCTACCGGCCCAACGACCTGACCGCGTCGGCCGGCGTGGACGTCAAGTACGGCCTTCCCTCGGGGCTCACGCTCACGGCCACGGTGAATCCCGACTTCGGGCAGGTGGAGGTGGACCCGGCGGTGGTGAACCTGAGCGCGTTCGAGGTGCAGTTCCCGGAACGGCGCCCGTTCTTCACCGAGGGGACCGACATCTTCCGCTTTGGGCACCCCACCAACTCCTTCAACAACTACCAGTTCACGCAGCCCTTCTACTCGCGCCGCATCGGGCGGCGGCCGCAGCGCACCCTGGCGGGGCAGCTGGGCGCGGACGAGGTGCTCTTTTCCGACGCGCCCGAGCAGACGACGATCGCCGCGGCGGCCAAGCTCAGCGGCCGCACCCGCGGCGGATGGTCCATCGGGCTCCTGGACGCCGTCACCACCCGCGAGAACGGCGCCTTCCTGGGCCGGCGCGTGGTGGACGGCGACACGGTACTGCGCGAGGGCTCGGCGCCAGTGGAGCCGCTTTCCAACTACTTGGCCGGGCGCGTGCGGCGCGACCTGCGGGGCGGGCAGAGCGTGGCGGGCGCCATGTTCACGGCCATCCACCGCGACCTGGGCGAGCCGGCGCTGGGTGGAATGCTGCGCTCGTCGGCGTACATGGGCGGCGTGGACTTCGACCACTCGTGGGGAAACCGCACCTGGAGCCTGAACGGGTTCGCATCGGCGAGCACGGTGGCGGGGGAGCGCGGCGTGATCACGGCCGCGCAGAACGCATCCACCCGCTACTTCGCCCGTCCCGACGCAGACCACCTGCGCCTGGACAGCACGGCCACCCGGCTGGGCGGGTACGCGGGCGCGCTGGCGCTGGCCAGGACCAGCGGCAAGCACTGGCTGGGCTCGCTCACCTTTCAGACGGTGAGCCCCGGCTTCGAGGTGAACGACGCCGGCTTCCAGACCCGCGCCGACTATCGCGCGCTTTCCACCTTTTTGATGTACCGCGAGACGCGCGCGGGGCGCCGCTTTCGCAACTACAACGTGTTCGCGTTCAGCAACCACGCCGTGAACTTCGGCGGCGACCGCATCTTCGAGGGGTACAACCTGGGCGGCAACGTGCAGCTCGCCAACTTCTGGTCGCTGGGCGCGCGCGTGGGCGGCAGTCCGGAGCTGGACAACGACCGCCTGACGCGCGGCGGGCCGCTGGCCAGCGTGCCGGCGCAGTGGAGCACGGGGCTGAACGTGCGGTCCGACAGCCGCAAGCGGGTGATCGGGGGGCTGAACCTGAGCTACCGCACCGACACCTCGGGCGAGTTCGACCACGTGGTGGGGCTGACGCTGGATGCCCGCCCCAGCTCGGCGGTCCGGGTGAGGCTGGAGCCGCAGTGGATCAACGAAAAGGACACGGACCAGTTCATCCGCTCCCTGGCCGACACGCTGGCGCAGGAGACCTTCGGCCGCCGCTACGTGTTCGCCGACCTGGAGCAGACTACCGTGGCGGTGGGCACGCGCGTGGACTGGACCTTCACCCCGCGGCTGAGCCTGGAGCTGTTCGCGCAGCCCTTCTTCGTGCGCGGCGACTTCCGCGAGTACAAGGAGTTCGAGACCCCCGGCGAGTACCGCTTCCGCGTCTACGGACGCGACGGCGGGACGGCGGTGCGCAACGACACCACCGGCGTGGTCACCGTCGACCCGGATGGCGCCGCCGGCCCGGCGGCCCCCTTTGCCGTGGCGCGCGGCTTCGGCGAGCGCGACTTCGCGCTGCGCAGCGTACGGGGGAACGCGGTGCTGCGCTGGGAATATCGTCCCGGCTCGGTGCTCTTCTTCGTCTGGCAGCAGGATCGCAGCGGGCTGGACTTCACCGGCGACTTCATGGATGCGCGCAACGACGGCTCCATCTTCCGCGACCCCGCGCGCAACATCTTCATGGTGAAGGCGACGTACTGGATCGGGAGCTGAGGACACGAGGGCGCCGCCGCCGCTGGGTACCCGCGGGGTACGGCTTCGGCGTGGGCGGCTCTCCGCCCGCGCACTCTCAAACTCTCTGTGATCGGCGACCGATGCGTACTCACGCGGGAATCTGGGGAATGCTGGTGCTTCTCGGCTGCGCCGGCGCGCAGGGGCATGCCGCGGCCGAAGCGGGGAGCGGTGGGAACGGACGAGTCCGCGCGGAGCTCGTGCAGCTCTACGAGGTGAACAGGCAGGCGTTTCTGGCCCGCGATCCGGATGCCGTCATGGCGCTGCGAGCCGACGACTTCCACAGCATGACCCCGGACGGCCGAACGCACGACCGCGCCGCGATGGAGCTGTACATCCGCGGCTTCATCAACGGTGTGGAGCGCTGGAACGGCCTGACGTTTCGCATCGACAGCCTTGCCGTTCGCGGCGACACCGCGGCGGCGATCGTGACCCAGCACGCGGACCGGATGGCGCTTCGCGAGGACAACCGCGTTCACCACGTAGAAACGTGGGTCACACAGCGCGAAACCTGGGTGCGCACCCGGAACGGCTGGCGAATGTGGCGCGTCGACCAGCTGCGGGGGCAGCGGCGGCGGGTAGACGGGCAGCCCGGATGAGCATTCGCCGGGTCCGCGCCGACGATCGTTCGCTTCCACCTTCATGGTGACGGCGGAGTACCGGATCGGGAGTTGAGCCACGGGGGACACCGCGCCCTCCCCCGTTCACGCCGGACTCGTCCCGCTCGCGCCCATCGCGATCCCACCCGGGCCAGGTTCGTTGGTGGCCCCCGGCACTCGCGGTATGGTTGAGGCACCCCCCCGGGCCGCCACGCGGTCCGGGGCCCTCTTCCCGGGCCGAGGCTGCCTCATGATCTGCATCTCCTTCTTACGTTCCCGCGCCAGCGTCGCCGCGCTGATCCTCGCGTGTTCAGCAACCGCCATGGGGGACGCGGAGGGGCAGACCGGCGGCACCGGTCCACCGCTGACGATGGAGCCCTTCGCCTACCGGGCGTTCGACGGCCGCGAAACCGCCGCCGAACGGGGCCGGATCACCGTCCCGGAGCGGCGCGGCGCGCCCGGCGGCCGCACGGTGGAGGTGGCGTTCGTCAGGCTTCTCACCCGCGCGGCCCAGCCGGACCCGCCCGTCGTTTGGATGGCGGGGGGTCCCGGCACTCCCGGGGCGCGCATGGCGCGGGTCCCCGTCTACTTTGCCCTCTTCGAGCGGATCCGGGCGCGCAGCGACGTCATCCTGGTGGACCAGCGCGGCCTGGGAATGTCGAGCCCGGTGCTGGACTGCCCCGCGGCCGACGCGCCGCTGGACCTGTTCGCGTCGGAAGCGCGCTGGAGCGCCGTATTCGTGGAGCGTACCGCGGCCTGTGCGCGCCGGTGGAAGGAAGCCGGGGTGGACCTGGCCGGGTACACCAGCGAGGAGAGCGCCGACGACATCGACGACATCCGGGCGGCGCTCGGCTACGAGCGCGTCAGCCTGCTGGGCCACAGCTACGGAACCCTGCTGGGCCAGGTGTACCTTCAGCGGCACGGCGAGCGCGTGCACCGGGCCGTCCTCGCGTCGGTGGAAGGGCCGAACGACCGCGTATCGCAGCCCGCGGTCTGGGACATGCTCATCACCAGGCTGGGGTACTTCGCGGCGCGCGACTCCGCCCTCGCCGGTGCCGTCCCGGACCTGGCCGGCCTGTACCGCCGCGTGCTGGACCGGCTGGAGCGCCAGCCGGTGGACGTCGCGATCACCCAGCGCCCGTCCAACCAGCCGGTGACCCTGCGCGTGGGTGGCATCGGTCTGCGCTGGGCGATGCGAATGAAGATGGCCGACGGCCGCACCTACGCAACCATTCCGGCGCTGCTGCTGGCCCTGGACCGCGGCGAGTACCAGGTGCTCGCCCGCGAGCTGGAGCCGCTGTACAACGGCTTCAGCCGCTCGGCGATGGCCACCGCGGTCGACTGCGCGGGCGGATGGCCGGAGGGGCGGATGATGGACGCGGGCAAGGCCGCCCAGGGCGCCCTGTTCCGCAACGTGAACCTGCAGTGGGAGAGCGGTGCCTGCGGCGGGGCCGGCGTGCGGACGGGGCGGGGCGGGCCGCCGGTGTTCACCACGGTGCCCACCCTCTTCATCAGCGGCACGCTGGACACCAACACGCCGCCGTTCCAGGCAGAGGAGGTGCGGTGGGGATTCCCGGTGAGCGTGCACCTGGTGATCGACAACGCCGGGCACGAGTCGCTGCCGTCGCCGGCGGTGCAGGCCATCGTCGCGCGCTTCCTGGCGGGGGAGGACGTGTCCGCCGAGCGGGTGTCGTTCCCCGCCCCCCGCTTCGCGGCCACGCTTTCCGCCCCCGCGGGAGGACCGCGCTGATGCCGCCGGTGTGGACGGGGCCCCGGCTGCTGCTCATCGGCGCGGCGCTCTGCGGCTGCGCGCCCCCGCCGCGCCCGGCACCGGCGGCTCATGCGCCCAGGCTCGTGGTGCCGGCCGATACGGCGCTCGTCGACGCGAGGGTACGCGTGGGGGCGGAGGGGCTGCGGCCCGGCGAAGCGGCGGCCCTGGTCGTCCGCTGGCCGGATGCGCCCGGCGGCGCCCTGCGCTCCATCGCCTGGTTCCGCGCGGACGTGCACGGGCGGATCGATGCGTCCGTCCAGGCGCCCGACTCCGGGAGCTACGCGGAAAGCGACGCGATGGGCCTGTTCTGGTCGATGGAGCGGGACAGCGGGGCGGCCCGCTCCCCCTCTCCCTGGGCACCGCCGGCGCCGCTCGCCCACGACGTGGAACTGCGGGTGGACGGGCGCGTGGTGGAGCGGCGCCCGCTGGTGCGCGCGCTCCTGGCTCCCGGCGTCCGCCGCGAGGAGGTGCGCTCCGACGCGCTCACCGGGCGCCTGTACCTTCCGCCCGGACGAGGTCCCCATCCGCTGGTGGTGGTGCTGGGCGGGTCGGAGGGCGGGTTCGACGACCTTCGCGCCTCGGCGCTCGCGTCGCGAGGGTACGCCGCACTGGCCGTGGCGTACTTCGGCCTTCCCGGGCTGCCGGGGGAGCTCTTCGCGGTGCCGGTGGAGCGGGTGGAGGCGGCCCTGGAATGGGCCCGCACGCGCCCCGGGCTCGACGCGGGCCGGGTGGCCCTGCTGGGCACCAGCAAGGGTGCCGAGCTGGCGCTGCTGGCGGCCACGCGCCTGCCGCGGGTGCGGGCGGTGGTGGCCTACGCCCCGACGGACGCCGTGCAGCAGGGCGTTACGCGCGAGGGCCGCTCGCGCCCCGAATCGTCCTGGTCCCTCGGCGGGGAGCCGGTCCCCTTCCTTTTGCAGCGCCCCTCGGCCGAGTGGGAGGCGCAGTTCCGGCGCGCCCCGCCGTACACGCTGCGCACGCTTTACGAGGCGAGCCGCGCGGACACGGCCGCGCTGGCCGGGGCGGCCATCCCCGTCGAGCGCATCCGCGGGGCGGTTCTCCTCCTGTCCGGGGCGGACGACCAGATGATCCCCGCCGCGGAGGGCGCCGAATCCGTCGTGCGGCGCCTGCGCGCCCACCGCCACCCGCGCCGCGCCGAGCACCATTCCTTCCCGGGCGCGGGGCACTCCATCCTGGTGCCGTACCTTCCCACGCCGCCCCGGACCGCGGGCGGGTTCTGGCGCGCCGGCGGCACCCCGGCGGGATACGCCCGTGCCGACCGCGAGTCGTGGGCCGCGGTGCTCGCGTTCCTGGGACGGGAGCTGCGGTGAGAACGGCGGCGCCGGGGCGCATTCCCGCCCGCCGGACGTGGCTCCCGGCGTTCGCCGCGGCGGCGGCGTTCGGCCTGCTGGACGCCCTTCCCGAGTTCGGCGGCTCCGGCGGACGGGAGGGCGCCCTGGCCGTCGCCCGCGAGCTTCTCCCCTGGCTGGGATGGGCGGTGCTGGCGCCGGCCGTGGTGGCGGTGGCCGAGCGGGTGCCCCTGGGGCGCCCGCCGCTCGCGCGGGGCATCGCCCTGCACCTGGCGGCCGGGACGCTGCTTTCCGTCGTCAAGCTGGCCATGCTCCTCCCCGTGAGCCACTTCCTGTTCGGGTGGAGCGGGCAGGGAACGGGGCTGGGGGAGGGGCTGGCGTGGCTCCTGGCCCACCGGCTCCCGGGCAACGTGATCATGTACCTGCTGTTCGCCGCGGGAGCCACCGTCCTGATCGAGCAGCGGCTGGCCCGCGAGCAGGAAACGTCCCGCGCCCGGCTGGCCGCGGAGCTGGCGGAGTCGGAGCTTCGCCTGCTTCGCGCGCAGCTGGAGCCGCACTTTCTCTTCAACGCGCTCAACACCGTGGCGGCCTTCGTGCGGATCGATCCGCCCCGCGCGGAGCGCATGCTCTCGGAGCTGGGCGAGCTGCTGAGGCTGGTGCTGCGCGCATCGTCGGCGGCGGACGTTACGCTGGACGAGGAGCTTACGATCGTGGCCCGGTACGCGGAGATCCAGCGGATGAGGTTCGGCGACGGCTTCCGCCTGCGCACCGAGGCCGATCCGGAGACCCGGTCGCTGCGCGTGCCCGGCATCCTGCTGCAGCCGCTCGTGGAGAACGCGGTGAGGTATTCCGGGGCGGGCGAGGTGCTGGTTCGCGCCCGCCGCGAGCACGGGATGCTGGTGCTGTCGGTGGCGAACGTCGCGAGCGCACCCGCCGCCGCGGGAAACGGCGACGGATCGGGAGAGGCGATCGGCCTCGCCAACACGCGTGCCCGGCTGCACCGCATCTACGGCGGCGCCGCGACCGTGACCCTCCGGGAGGCCGGCGGCCACACCGTGGCCGAGATCCGCCTTCCCATCGCGGGCTCCCGTACGCCGGCGGCCGGATGAGCCCCCGCATCCGCGTGCTGATCGTGGACGACGAGGCTCCCGCCCGGCTCCTGCTGAATTCGTACCTGGCCGCCGAGCCGGACGTGGAGGTGGCGGGGATGTGCGGCACGGTGGCGGAAACGGTGGCCCACCTTCGTGCGCGAGAAACGGACGCGGTGTTCCTGGACATCCGGCTTGCGGATGGAACCGGCTTCGACGTGCTGGACCAGGTGGGCCCCGACGCCATGCCCCCCGTGGTCTTCGTCACCGCGTACGACGAACACGCGATCCGCGCGTTCGAGCTGCACGCGATCGACTACCTGCTCAAGCCCGTGGCGGAAGCGCGCTTCCGGGGGGCGGTGGCCCGGCTGCGGGAGCTGCTTTCCCGCGACGCGGGCGGCGGCGGACGTGCGCGGGACGCGGTGCGGGCCGCCCGGGAGCTGCTGGCCGGCGCCCCCGGGGGCCACTCCGCGCGGGGCCGTGGATACCTGGCGGCGCGAACCGCGTCGGGGGTGCAGATCGTCCCGGTCGCCACCGTCCGCTACCTGCGGGTGGACGGACACTACGTGACGATCCACTCCGCATCCGGCACGCACCTGGTGCGGGGGGCGCTCTCGGATTTCGAAGACGAGCTCGATGCCGAGCGGTTCGTGCGCATCCACCGCTCCACGATCGTGAACCTGGACTTCGTGCGCGAGCTGAAGCCCTGGTTCCGCGGCGACTACCTGGTCCTGCTCCTGGACGGGACCGAGCTGCGCCTCAGCCGCCGCTTCCGCGCCAACCTTTCCCGGAGGTTCGTGAGCGACTGGTGAGGCGTGTCCGCGCGGAGGCCGAGCCTGTCGCCGGGTCGGGTCCAGCCTCGCCGTCACCTGCGACCGGCCCTTCCGCTCACCGCAGCGGGAGCCAGTACGAAACCTTGATGGCCAACCGGTGGTCGCCGGGGGCGTCCAGGGTCTGGGCGAGCGACCCGAAGCCCACCGGCGCGATCTCGTCGCGGTCACCCGCGCGGTCCTGCTGCCAGACCACGAAGAGCGAGCTTCCCGGGCGCCACTCCCAGCGCAGCACCGCGTTGCTCCGGAACGAGCGCACGTTGAAGTCCTGCACCACCGCCCCGCCGCCGGGGCCGAGCACGCGGGTGGCGTTGCCCTCGCGGCGCACGCGAGTGGTGTCGGTGCCGTACAGCGTCAGCTCGTGACTCCCCGGCGCGGGAAGCTCGCCGAAGGTGTGGTAGCGCCCGCTGGAGGCGAACGGCTCGGCGTAGAACTCCATCGACAGGTCGGGGGTGAAGAGGTAGTTCAGCCGGACCTGGGCGAAGAACTCGCTGCGCCCCACCGAGGCGAACACGTACCGCTTGCCCCCCGTCGCGGCGGGCCCTCCGTCGAGCGTGGCCACGTACTGCCGCGTGGGCGTGCTCTGCAGAAAGTTGGGATCCACCGACAGCTGCCAGCGCGGGCCGGGGCGAAAGGCCACGCCCCCGCTCAGCCGGTAGGTTGCGCGGCCGTCCTCGTTCTCGCCGTAGTACACGCGGCCGTTCCAGCGGAAGCGCGCCGCGCTGCTGCTGGCCAGGCGGTTGATGACGGCCCACGACGCCCGCGTTCCCGCCCGCGGCCCGCCGCGCGAGGCGGTGACGCTCTGGGCCCGGGGGGTGTAGAACGCCGTGAAGTCGCTGCGCCAGCGGTTCTGCCAGGTGCCGACCGCGTCCAGCCAGAGGGTGCCTCCCGTCCGCGTGCCGCCGTAGTTCCACCCCACCTCGGGGGTCACGAACACGTCGTAGCTGCGGAACGGCCCCCGCGGCTTCGTCTCCCGGTAGCGGAGCTCGGCGAACGCGCTCACCGCGTCGGCCACGGACAGGCGCCCCGCGTCGTTCAGCTCCAGCCCCGGCGAGCTCAGCGCGGCCCCGGCGGTCCACAGCCAGTGCTCGCCGCTGATGCGCGCGGCGTTCAGCGAGGCCGTGTACCCGGCCAGGTCCGTCCGCGACGGGTCTGCCTCCACGTAGTCGGCGTCCGGGCGCTGGTAGTAGCGCGCGGAGCTCCGCTGCAGGCGCAGGATGGCCACCGAGTCGCCCGCCACCCGGCTGGCGCCCACGTGGCCGCCCACCTGGTAGGCGCCCCGCCCGAAGCGGAGGTTCCAGTCCACGCCGCCGGCGAACGCCTGTCCGGGCACCCGCAGGGCCAGGGGCGAGCCCGGCTCCAGGTCGCGCGAGACGGCGGTGAGCGTGGCTCCCACGGTGGAGCCGCTGCTCCCCAGCTGCTGCTGCGCCCGGGCCACGGCGTACCCCGTGCGCGGCTCCACCTCCACCCTGCCGAAGACGCTGGTCGCGGAGTCGTAGGTGCGGGCCCGCTCGCGGTCCGTCACCGCCGCCAGCACGCCCAGCGACAGCCCCGAGGGAAGCTGGCCCGTGAGCTTGGCCGCGCCCAGGATGGTGGAATCGTCGGGACGGCGCACGAAGTCGCCTCCCGCCGGCCCGCGCGGCGGCGCGCCGATTCGGCGCGAGTAGAAGTACGAGGCCCCGCCTCCGGACAGGAGCTGGCTGCCCTCGGTGAAGAAGGGTCGGCGCTCGGGAAAGAAGGTCTCGAAGACGGAAAGGTTCACCTCGGCCGGATCGGCATCCACCTGGCCGAAGTCCGGGTTCACCGTCACGTCGAGCGTCACGTTGGATCCCAGGCCGGCCTTCAGGTCGCCCCCGGTGCGGAACGCCGCCTCGCGCGGGCTGGTGAGGGGGTCGGCCGGGTGCACGCCCGACCGCAGCGTGGCGCCGGAGGCCACGTACGGCATCAGCTCCACCCTGCGCACCGGGCGCACGCCCGAAAGCCCGGCCAGGTCGCCGAAGCGCGAGGCCCAGCCGCTCTCGCTGGCGGGCACCAGGCTCCAGTACAGGTCCTCTTCGCGGCTGGGGATCCACCGGTTGACGTTCAGCCCCCACGTCTGCTCGGGGCGCGCGATGAAGCGCAGCTGCGAGAGGGGGATGCGCATTTCCGCCGTCCACCCGCCCGGGTCCCGGGCCACGCGCGCCTCCCACACCGGGTCGTAGCGAACGTCCTGCGCCTCGCTGTCGGTGGAATGGTAGCCGTCCAGCCGCGCCCCGGCCGCCGTGATGCCGAAGCTGTAGGCGGTGCGCCGGTCCTGGTAGGTGTCGAACGAAACGCGGATGAACTCGGCCAGGATGCCGTTGTCCCGCCGGGTGATGGGCGCCCGGATCCCCTCGGCCGCCGCCCTCATCCGCGCGCCGACGTATACGTACGCCGCGTCGTAGAGGAAGCGCACCTCGGTATCCGCCGTGGGCGCCGCGCCCTCGGTGGGAAGCTTCTGCACGAAGTCGCTGATGGGCGTGGCCTGGGCCCAGGCGGCCTCGTCAAGCCGGCCGTCGATAGCCGGCGGGCGCCCCTCCACGCGCACCGCCCGCGCCTGCTTGCGCGCCCCCGCCTCCCTGCGCGCGCCGGCCGCGGGGGTGTTCTCCTGGGCGACCGCGGGCTGCCCCGCCCCGCCGGCCAGCACGAGCGCCGCTGCCAGCATCCATCCCGTTTGCCGCATGACCATCCTCCCGGGGGTGAAGTTTTTCTGCCGAAATTTCAGCATTCGATGCCGAGTCGATTTTCGTTCTGCCTGCTGCCGTACGCGCCTTGCGCTGAAAAATCAGCACTTGGGGCCTGAAAACGGGGGCTCTGCGCCCCGTTTCCACCCTCCACGAGGCTCAGCTCGCCGCGCGACGAACCCACTCCCGCATCCAGGCGCGCGCGTCGGCGTCGAACGGGCGCCCGGCGTCGTTCATCCGGTACTCGTAACGAAGGGACCCGCCGGCCCCGGGCGACACGTGCAGCGAGACGACGCCGCCTCCGCGCCGGTTTTCCGTGATGGTCAGCGAGCCTCCCGCGGCGATGCCCAGCACGTCGTCGCGCGCCGCGTTCAGGCGCACGCGGTCCGCCCGGAGCTCGCCCTTGGAAAGCTCCACCTCGTCCTCGATGTGGCGGTGGGTGGTGTTGCTGGTCCACAACCCGGGCTGCGCCGATCCGCCCGGCCGGGGAGGACTCGACGCAGCGGGCTGCGCGCCTGTCCCCAACGCGGTGAGCACCGTGGCGCGCTCCGCGTCGGACTGCATGGCCCCCACCGCGGCCAGGAAGTGGTCGCGCGCGGCGCCGCCCAGCCGCCGGCCCTTCATCACCTCCAGCAGCACGTCCCGGCGCTCGGCGTCGGACGACATCGCGTGCGTCGCGCGGAGGACGGCCGCCAGCATGTCGCCGTCCACGCGGCCGGCCTGCAGCAGGGCCACCAGCACACCCCGCTGTTCCGCGCCGCTCTCCATCCCCTCCACCACCCGGAACCAGGCATCGCGGACCGCGCGCTCCCGAAGCGGAAGCCGGGAGATTCCCGCGACGAGCACGTCGCGGACGTTGGCACCCGACTCCACGTCCGCCAGCGCCCCCAGGAGCTCGACCGCATGGCCCGCCCCGAGCGTCCGCCGCTCCATCAGCGTGATCAGCACGTTCGCCTGCTCGGCCGAGGAACCCATGCCGCGCACGGCCTGGATGACCGCGGACACGTCTCCCGTATCGGCCGCCGTGGCAAGGGCCGCCGGCACTCCCGCGGGTGGGACCGCAAGGCCCAGGGGCGCACGGCCGGCGTCGGGCCCGGACGCCACGCGGGGCGGAACGCGTTCGCCCGCCTTCGCCGAGGGGCCTGGAACCGGCCCGGCAACGGGGAACGCCGGCCCGGGGCGGGCCGTCACCCGCAGTGCGGCCAGGGGCGTGGTGGCCACCACCGCGGCGGCCAGCCCGGTGAGGATGGTGCGGCTGGAAAGGCCCCGCCGCGGGTTCGCGGGCTCCAGGATGGCGAGCAGCCGTCCCTCGAACTGGGAGCGGCGAGCCATGGCCAGCGCGGCTACGGGCCCTTCGGAGCGGCCCAGCGAGCGCACCAGGGTGAGCAGGTGGTCGGCGTAGGCCGACGGGCGCGCGCCGATGGTGAGCACCGCGTCGTCGCAGGCGCGCTCCCGCTCTTCCCGCAGCTGCCGGGCGGCCAGCCACACCAGCGGGTTGTACCAGTGGAGGACCACGGCGAAGTGGGCCACCCACTGCGTGAGCGCATCCCACCGGCGGACGTGGGCCAGCTCGTGGGCCAGCACCACCATGCGGCGCTCGTCGCTCCACTCCGCCGATTCGGCGGGAAGCAGCACCACGGGGCGAAACACCCCCCAGGTCATGGGTACCGCGGCCCGCTCCTCCCGCAGCAGGGTGACGATGCGGCCCAGCCGCAGCCTTCGCGCGAGCGAATCCGCCAGCCGCGTCCATGCGTCGTCGGTGACTTCGCTGGCCCGCCGGCCCAGCCACCACACCCTGAGCACCCCCACCGACAGGCGCAGCCCCAGGGCGAGCGCGCCCACCCCCCAGGCCCACGCCGCGAGCACGGGCCACGCCGGCAGGCCGCGCCGGGGCGAGGCGGGTGACTCGCTCACGGAAGGTACCGCGGGCCGCGAGACGGCGGCGGGCGCGGGCTCCGCGGGCGCCGGCGCAACGGCGGACGCCGCCGCCTGGGGCGGGGAGGGGAGGACGGCCACCTCCAGCGCCGGAAGGGCAACCTGCAGGAGGGGCACGGCCAGGGCGCCGCCCAGGGCCACGGTCCACACCAGGTGCCGCAGCGCGGCGCTGCGGCGGTGCAGCAGCGCCGTCACCCCCCAGGCCAGCGCCAGCAGCACGCTCGCCTTCAGCGCACCCGCGGCCGCCAAGGCCACGAACCCGCCCGGCGCGGGGCTCACTGTTCCTCCTCGGCGCGCTTGGCCTCTTCGATGCGGCGCGCCATGCGCTCCAGCTCCGCGGGCGAAAGCTCCGTCTCGGCCAGGAGGGCGTTCACCACCTGCTCGGCGCTTCCGCCGAAGAAGGTCTTCACCAGGTGCTGCAGGGCATGGCTGCGGGCCCGCGTGCGGGGCGTGGTCGCCAGGTACACGTACCGGCGCGCCTCCTCTTCGTGCTTGAGGTGGCCCTTTTCTTCCAGCAGCCGAAGGGCGGACCGCACCGCGTTGTAGGTGGGGGGATCGTCGAGCTCTTCCAGCACCTCGGCGGTGGTCACCCTGCCGCGGCGATACACGATGTCCATGATCTGGCGTTCGCGCCGGCTGAGCGGGACCGGGGTGCTGGCTTGCATGGCGGGTCCACCACGGGAGAGAGAGTGTGCTGAATTTTCAGCCTATGCGGAATATTCAGCACTTCGCTCCCCGTGTCAAGGCTCCTGGCCCGTGGAGTTCTGCGAGAGAGAGACTCGAGGGGTCAGGGCCGATGGGGCGGGCGCCACACCGTCCCCAGCTGCAGCCGCGTCGTGGTTTCGCGCACGCGGACCGGGTCTCCCGGCCCGGAGCCGGTCAGCTCGTCGTACCGCACGCGGGTGCGCAGGATTCCAAGATCCAGGCTCGCCGTGGAGCTCAACACCACTTCCACCCCTCCCCCCACCGTCCAGCCGGTACCCTGGAGCTGCCGGTCGGCCATGGTTTCCCTGAGCCCGCTGGAAAACGCGCCCTGCACGTAGGGGAACGCCACGCCGGCCCTGAACGGCGCCACCCGCGCGGCGATGTCGGCGTGGCCCAGGAGGCCGGCGCTCCGGTCGTCGTGGAAGGCGCCGGCGGCGAGGTCTACGTTCAGGAGCACCATGACCTGCCGAGTCACCCCCATCCCCAGGAACACCCCCGCACCTCCCCCGTGCCGGGGCGCGGCTGCTCCCTGGTCGCTGCTCAGTCCCACCGCGTGGGTGCCCAGGGCGAGTCCCGCGACCGACGGCCGGCTCTGCTGGGCCGCGGCGGAGCCGCCAGCCGCCAGCAGGAGGACCACGAGCGTCACCGCCGCCATCCGCGATGCGGGCTTCATAGGCGCCTCTGGTTGGGGGTGGGAAGGACGGACAGTGTACAGCCGGAGCAGTAGCGAAGTTTCGTCCGCGGAAAGGGGGCGCCACTGCCCCGCTCCGTGACAGCAGATGCGCGAGACGCGGAACGCCCCGGCTGAAACACCGGGGCGTTCCGCGCGCCTAGCGGACGGCGGCCGCCGCGCCGCTCTCGATGGCCCGCCGGACCAGCGCCACCGTCTCGGCGTTGGCGCGCGCCACGGCGGCTCGCATGCGGTCGCCGAGTACTCCCATCTCGCGCCCGAGCGCCGCCATCTCGTCGCCGCGGTCGCTCATCGGTGCACTGACGTCCCTCATCCTCCGGCCAAGCACCGCCATCTCTTCGCCCAGCCGGCGCATCTCCGCTCCGAGCTCGGTACGTTCCCGCTCGATTTCGCGGCGCTCCGACGCCGAAACCCCCGCGGCCTCCCGGCTGGCCAGGACCCCCAGGCGTGCCCCGATGACGCCCTGCTGGGCCCCGATCGTGGCCTGCTGGGCGCCGACTTCGGCCTGCCGCGCGCCGATGCGGGCCTGTTCCTCGCCGATGGCACCCTGCTGCGCGCCGATGCGGCCCTGCTCCTCGCCCACGCGGCCCACCGGCTCCCACGCTTCTTCCACCTGCGCCAGCACCCCGCGATCACGGACGACGTACTCCTGGCCGCCATACCGGAACCACAGCATTGGCTCACCCCCCCGCCGGTGGCGCCGCGCGCGCTCCGCGTCTGCCGACCGCCCGGACATCGTGGCGTTCCCGTCTTCGCGGAACAGGACGAAGTGCAGTTCCTGCACACGTGGCTCCGCTGCCTCCGCGGCTGCCGGCGCGGCGTGCTCCGCACCCGGACCGGCCGAAGGCCGGGCGGCGGGGGTGGCGGATGCGTCGCCGCCGCCCCGCGGCGCCGTACGCGCGACCACGGCCGGTGCAGGCGTCGCCCGGGCCGTCTGCGCCACGGCGGGAGGGGCGGCCGTGGCGGAGCGCGCCACGGCCCGGATGGGGGCGATCGCGAGCAGGGCGAGAGCCACCGCGCCAGCGGCGAGCAGGCGGCCGCGCAGCGAGAGCGGGGAGGTGCGGTCGAGCATGGTGAGTCTCCGTTTCAGGTTTCCGAACGACCACGCGGCTCCTGCCGCGGAGAAGGTGGCGGTCTGCCGTGACACCCCCAGGGCGAGCAGCATGCGGCCGTAGCTCTGCGGGGACGCGCCCAGCGTGGCGAGGACGGCCTCGTCGCAGGCGGCTTCGCGCCAGAACGCGTATTCACGGGCGGCGAGGCGGGCGAGGGGGTGGAAGAAGAAGCATCGCTCGGCGGCCGCGGGAACGCACCCGAGCCACACGTCGCCGCGCTTCAGGTGCGCGAGCTCGTGGCAGAGCGCCATGCGCTGCTCGGCGGGGTGCAGCGCGGCGAACCTCTCGCCCGGCACCAGGATCACCGGCCGGCGCCCGTCGACGACCAGCGGCGTTTCGACTTCCGTGGAGACCCGTACCTCCACCGTTCTGCGCAGGGCGAGCCGGCCGGCGAGCTCGCCGAGAACCGCCTGCAGCGCGGGGCCGCCGGGGCGCGACCGCGCGACCACCGCACGCGTGCGGCGCCAGCCGCGCAGCGTCCGCAGCAGCGAGAGGCCCAGGCCCAGCGCCCACGCGCAGACCACCACCGCAGTCCAGGGAATCTCCGGAGCGCCGGAACCGCGCGCGGGCAGGGGAGCAGGGCGGGCGGCGGCGCCCGCCTGCGCCTTGGGCAGCGGCGGAGCGGGCGTGGCCGCCGCCTCGCGGGCGGGCGCATGGGCCGCGGCACGGGGCAGCACGGGGAGCACGATCGCGGAAGGCGAGGCGAGCGCCACGATGAACTTCGCGGCCACGCTCCACCACAGGAGCGCCCGGACGCTGGCCGGCAGCCGCGGCAGCCCCCGGCAGGCCAGCCAGACGACGGCGGCCAGCACCGCCCCTTCGATGGACGCACGGGCGAGATGGGCGAGCATCAGCGGTCCTTTCGTTGGGCGGCGTCCAGGCGGGCGACGATCTGCTCCAGCGCCTGCCGCTCCTGTTCGGACAGCTCGGGCGCGTCGGACAGGTACGCCAGGAAGGGCGAGACGGACCCGTCCAGGCTCCGCTCCACGAAGCGCTGCACCGCGTCCTTGAGCAGGTCCGCCGACGAGGCGCAGGCGCGGTAGCGGTAAACGCCGTCCGCCATCTGGCGGGACAGGTACCCCTTGCTCCGCAGGCGCTCCATCATCGTGAGCACGGTGGAGCGGGCGAGGGCGCGGCTGGTGCCGAACTCGTCGACGGCCTCGGCGACGCTGGCGCCGCCCCGGTCGGCGATGTGCCGGACCAGGGCCAGCTCCTGCTCGCCGATCGTCGATTCACGAGCCATGGGTGCCTACACGTGTCGTCATGAGACGATGATAATCGTGCCTACACGAGTAGTCAAGAGCGTCGTGGCCACCCACGCGTGAAGTTCACGGTGTAGCTCCAGCGCGATCCGAAGTGCTCGCGCACGGCGAAGCCACATGCCTCGGCCAGGCGCTGCACCCTTGCGATCGGCAGCCGGTCGGGGGTCGGGCACGTGCTGGCTGACCGGGAGGGTTCCCCCCTCCGCCAACGGGATTGTGGTGCGACTTCCTTGACAACCGGGAGGAGGCTAAGCTAAATAGTAGTTCATACTATCATTTTTCCAACGAGGTCCCATGACGGTTCGCACGCCCCGGCAGGCAAGGAGTTCCGCGGGATTGGAGCGGCTCCTCCAGTCCGCGGAGGAGGTCTTTGCCGAGAAGGAGTTCTCGGCCGCGACGGTGGCGGAAATCGCCGCGCGGGCTGGCTACACCGTCGGTGCGTTCTACGCGCGCTTCTCGGACAAGGCGGCGTTGCTGAAGACGCTCGAGGACCGCATCTACCGAACCGTGGAGCAGGTCCTGGACGCACGCACCGCGGCCCTGGCGACCGGCCAGGCGACACCCGGCGAGTTCCTGCGGGCCGCCGTGGAGGACTCGGTGACGGTGTACCGGCGGCACCGCGGCGGTTTGCGCGCGCTGGTGGCCCAGGCCCGGGAGGATGGTGAGCTGCGGGAACGCATGCGTCGGGTGAACGCCACCACGATCGAGCGGTTCGCGGAAGCATTGCGGGCCCATCCCGGCGGCGTCCGGCATCCGGACCCCGAAGTCGCCGTGGAGTTCGCGCTCGTTCTCATCGGCTCCACGCTTCGGGAAACCATCCTTTTCTCCGACACCTGGACCGTCCCTCGGCGGATCGACGACGCAACGCTCGCCCGGGAACTGAGCCGGTCCGTCATCACTTACCTCGGGTTGCCGGAATGAGCACCTCGTCGCGTGGTACCCGCGGTCCGGCCGAGGCTCGCCTGCGCTGGCCGGCCCGGTTCCCCTTCGTCCGGATGCTTCCCGGCCTCCTTCTCTCGTCGTGCGTGGCGGCCACGGAATCCGGGGAGCCGCGGGCCGGCGCCGGCGCGCCGGCACCCACGCCCGGCACCGCGACCGGGATCACCTGTTCGCTCCCGATCCCGGAAGGTGTTCCCGCAGCGGCGCTCCGCTGCTTCACCGTGGGCGTACCGCAAGACCGTGCACTGCCCGGGGCCGCGACGATCTCGCTGCACGTCGTGGTCATCCGGTCGCAGGCACCGTCGCCGGAGCCGGACCCGGTCTTCTACTTCACGGGCGGGCCGGGCCAGGCCGCCTCCGATGGCCTTGCGGGCACGCTGAACGAACTCGGCCAGGTCCGCACGACCCGGGACCTCGTACTCATCGACCAGCGGGGCACGGGACGGTCTCACCCCCTGCGATGCAACCTGGACCGCACGGAGGAGGCACTGCGAGCGTGGCTCACGGGCGACTTTCCGCGCGCGGCGCTCCGCGCCTGCCGCGAGGGGCTCCTGGAACGGGGAATCGACCCCGCACGCTACGCCACCGCCGATGCCGTGATGGATGCCGAGGCGGTACGGGGGGCGCTCGCGTACGATCGCCTGAACCTGTTCGGTGTTTCCTATGGGACCCGGGTGGCCCTGGAATACACCCGGCGCTACCCGGAACGCGTGCGAACGGTCACACTCCGGGGGCTGCATACGCCGGACTCCCGCTTCCCCCTGCACGTGGCGGGAGATGCCCAGCGCGCCCTGGAGCTGACGCTTGGAGCCTGCGACGAAGACGCCTTCTGCACCGCGGCATACCCGGCGCTGCGCGACGACCTGAGCGCCGCATTCGCCCGCGCCCGCAGCCGGCCCGTTCGCCTTCCGCTGGGGGGAACCAGCGACGGCGACAGCATCACGGTTACACCGGGGATCCTGGCGGGAGCGCTCCTCTTTTCACTGTACAGCGCCGAGGGAGCCGCTTCCCTGCCGATGGCGGTGCACTCCGCCGCCGGGGGCGACGTGGTTCCGTGGGTCGCCCCTGGCCTGCTCACCGCATACGGGGCGTCGCAGAGCCTTGCCCTGGGGATGTACCTTTCCGTGGTCTGCACCGAGGACGTACCCCGCATCGCGGCCGGCACGGGGAACCCGGGGGGCGGCTTCCTTGGAGACACGCTGGTGGGGAACCTGTCGGCGGCCTGCTCCGAATGGCTCCCGGGAGCCGTCGCCCCGCCCGCCCCCCTGCTGCAGACATCCGCGCCCATGCTCATCCTCACGGGAGACATCGACCCCGTCACCCCGCCTCATTGGGGCGAGACGCTTCTGGACCACGTTCCCAACGGGCGCCAGGTGGTGTTCGCCGCCGTGGGCCACGTCCCCAGCATGCCGGAGTGCGCGAGGCACGTGGCAACCGCCTTCATCGAGGCTGCGGATGCACGGGCGATCGACGCCTCCTGCGCGGCCAGCGGACGCCGGCCACGGTTCATCCTGCCGTCGAGTCCGGAGGCCCCGGTACGGGACACGACGCCGGAAAACGTCCGGGGAACGTGGGACCTGTACTGGCAAACCTCCAGCGGCCCGTCGCAGAACGGCTACCTGGTCATCACCCAGCACGGGCGAGAGCTCGCCGCCGAGGTCCATGGACGCGGTGAGCTCCGGGCCTCGGGACGCATCGTCGGCCGCGAGGTGCTCCTTTCGGGGCGGCGGATCGTGCCGTTCGAGATCCGGGCCCAGGCAGCCGGCGACACGCTCCGGGGCACGCTCAAGGTTCTGACGACGGAGCGCCATTTCACGGGGGTCCGCCGCCGCTGACCGGCCCCCCCACCCGATGGCGCCAAACACGGCGGCGGCCCCCATGGAGCACCTGTCCGAGGACCGCGCTTTCGCGCGTTTCTAGCCGTCCACCTACGAGCTACCCATTACCCACATCTCTGATAGGGGTGTCAGGGCCGAAATACAAGGCGCAGTCCGCAAAAATGCCGTGGGAGCGTAGGTTTGAGGCCGCGTCAAACCCGTCGTCGACGTAGGAGTGTGTGGCGTCTACGCACCGGAATGCGCGCTGCTCCGTCTCCCGAGTGGACGCAGATGAGGGCCAAACCCCTGCTGTCACC